>JBFJZC010000206.1:0-5446 GCA_041622295.1 Porticoccaceae bacterium | reverse complement strand
GCAGGAGATTCACATGAAAAAATCAAGATATTCAGACAGCCAAATCATGGCCATACTCAAGCAGGCCGAAGCTGGAAGCCCAGTGCCAGAGCTGTGTCGAGAGCATGGGATGAGTTCGGCAACGTTCTACAAATGGCGCAGTAAATACGGCGGCATGGACGCATTGATGATGAGCCGGCTCAAGGAATTAGAAGATGAGAATCGTCGACTAAAGAAGATGTACGCCGAAGAGCGGCTTAAGTCGGAGATCATCCAGGAGGCCATGGCAAAAAAGTGGTAAAGCCGTCCCAGCGTCGCGAAATGGCACAGGAGGCGGTGGGCCGAGGAAAGGCGAGTATTCGATTGGCCTGTTGTATTTTTGTCGTCAGTGAGACGTGCTACCGCTACCAGCCCAAGCTGAGCCGGGAGAATGAACAGATTGCAGATTGGCTAATCAGGCTCACGCATCATCAGCGGAATTGGGGTTTTGGGCTGTGCTTTTTGTATCTTCGAAATGTAAAAGGCTACCCCTGGAATCACAAACGGGTGTATCGAATTTATCGAGAGCTAGCGCTTAATTTACGGATTAAACCCAAGAAGCGACTGGTGCGCGAAAAGCCTGAACCTCTCGAAGTTCCGACTCAAATGAATAACTGTTGGTCCATGGATTTTATGCATGATCAACTTTCAGATGGTCGCAGTTATCGGCTGTTCAATGTGATCGACGACTTCAATCGTGAGGGCTTAACCATCGATGTCGACTTTTCTTTGCCTGCTGAGAGGGTGAAGCGAGCACTGGATCAAACAATTGAGTGGAGAGGCAAGCCCCGACAAATTCGCTGTGAGAGCCTGCCCCACGAAGTGCTTTGGGTACAATGGGCCTGAATACATCGGTGCTGTATTGGCGACATGGGCTGAAGATCGTGGTATTGAATTGTGTTTTATCCAGCCGGGCAACCCGCAACAAAATGCCTACGTCGAGCGTTACAACCGCACGGTCCGTTACGACTGGCTCAGTCAATATCTGTTTGACAGTATCGCTGAAGTGCAGGATTACGCGACACGCTGGCTCTGGACTTACAACAACGAACGACCCCATATGGGCCTTGGTGGCATAACACCAATACAGAAATTGGCGCTAGCTGCTAAACCTTCCATCTTTAACTTCGGTTAAAAATGGGGGGATTACCGACAGGCCCGGCAGTGCTTTTGACCGTCTTCTTGGTCTTGCCGTTTTTGCGGTTGGGGACCACATCTTGAGCCAGATGGGAATCCAGCTCGGCCTCAAGTGCAGCCTCGGTGAGTTTCTTGATCAGCGGGGTCAGGACGCCGTCCTTGCCGGTGATTGCTTTGCCTGATTGCAGTGCCTTCAGGGCTTGGTCAAAATCGAAGTCGTTGCGTAAGCTTCCCCATGATCTCCCAGGTAATGCAGATCAAGCTGGCTGCCCCCATGATTTCATTTCCACCATGATTTCCTGCGACATTTTGTCGCATTTTCACACGCCAGGGCAGGGATTAGACTTTCCAGATATTTAGGGACTGTTGGCTTTTCTGATCCGGGGGAAATGTGATGAATCCATCCACGCGCAAGTCACTTGCTGTTTGCCTGAGTTTTGGCATGAGCCTTCCATCAACTACTTTCGCTGCTGAATTATCAGGCAACCAGCTCCCAGTCGATGGGATCGAAACGGTGACTGTCTATGGACGGCAAACCAGTCTCGCGTTAGAAGCTGAATTGGCACTCACCCCTGGTGGGGTGACATTGATCGATGGAGAGGAACTCTATCAGCGGAGCGTATCGAGCATGGCCGATATGTTGCGTTACGTGCCTGGCCTCTGGGTTGCGAGTGGAACTACCGGTGATTCCACCTACTTTTCTAGCCGGGGTTCCAATCTTGATGCCACCAACTACGATGGCAACGGTATTAAACTGCTGCAGGATGGCTTGCCGGTCACCGCCGCTGATGGCAATAACCACAACCGCGATGTCGATCCGTTGAGCGCCAGCTATGCCGTTGTTGCCCGTGGTGCCAACGCGCTTACCTATGGAGCCAGCACTCTAGGGGGTGCGATCGATATTACTACTTCCACTGCACGTAACCAGCCACCACGGGATATTTACCTTACGGCCGGTAGCGATGATCAGTTGCAGGGGCGGTTCAGTGCAGGCACTGTCGTAGGGCGCTTTGATGGGCTGGTAACAGTCGAAGCAAGGCATGCCGACGGCTATCGACAACACCACAAGCAGGAGCGTGAGGGGATCTACGCCAATAGCGGTTGGCAGTTCAGTGATGATGTACGCACGCGGCTGTACCTGACTCACATCGACAATGACCAGGAGTTGCCGGGCGCACTTACTCGTGACCAGTGGCAGGAGGATCCCGAGCGAGCCAATCCAGATAACGTAGTCGGGAATTTTTTGCTCAATGTAAAAACCTGGCGCGTCGCCAACAAGACTATCTGGGACATCAACGATCACAGCAGTCTCTCGGTGGGCGTTTCATACGAGGAGCAGGAGCTTTACCATCCTATCGTCTACAACCCGTTTTTCAGCCTGCTCATTGATACGGCGCAGCGTAATACCGGCACCACGGTGCGCTATAACCTGCGCCAGAGTGATCACGATCTGCTGCTGGGCCTGAACTATGGGCTCACTAAAGTCGAAGGCGGCAATTACAGCCATCAAGGGGGCCGTCGCGAAGATTTGATGACCCGTGTAGACAATGACGCCGACAGCCTGGAGTTATTCCTGGTCGACCGCTGGCAGTTCGCACCCGGGTGGACAGCAATCTACGGTGCTCAGGCGGTCTGGGCTAACCGGGAAGTGCGCAATATTACGGCATCACCCGGTCCCTTTTTCGGAACAGTACGTAACCCCTATGCAAGCTATAACAGCATTAACCCGCGTGTTGGTCTAATTTACCAGATAACCTCCGAGGTGGAATTGTTTGGCAATATTAGCAAACTCTATGAGGCACCTACCAACTTTGAGCTGGAAGATGACGAGCGCGGCAACGAAGAGACCCTTAAGGCCATGCACGGTAGCGTCATTGAGATCGGTACTCGTGGCAGTCAGCCGCTTGGTAATGACAGCCGGTGGCGCTGGGATGTTGCTCTCTACTATGCACAACTGAAGGGTGAAATTTTGTCCAAGGACGATCCCAACGCTCCGGGCACCAGCCTGTCAACTAACGTAGATGATACCATTCACGCGGGCCTTGAGGCTTTGATCGGTGCCAGCTTTGCGCTTGGCGATGGCAGTAGCCTCCAGCCACTGGTAAATCTGACGGTCAATGAGTTTTCCTTCGATGATGATGCGGTATACGGCAACAACGAGTTGCCTGCTGCACCCGGTTACGCCATCAAGGGTGAGATTCTTTACCGTAACGCCAATGGTTTTTTTGCTGGCCCGACCTTCGATATCGTCGATGAACGCTATGCGGACTTTCAAAATACTTACACCGTTGACAGTTATGAGCTGCTGGGCTTTCGTTCTGGCTACTCCCGTGAAACCTGGGAGTTATGGGGAGAGATTCGCAATATCACCGATGAAAATTACGTCTCACTGTTTAGGGTCAAAGATGTAGCCGCATCTGATGCCGCCATTCTTACCCCGGGTGAGCCTCGCTCGGTTTATGTGGGGATCAGGCTTCAATTTTAAGCGCCAATTTAATACGGCAATGATATTCACCTTGTGGAAGGCATGATGAAGAAAAGGGAAAGTCTTGCTTCAGAGCGACCAGGGCGAGAGTCGCTAGGACAATTGTACCGTGCGGTATGGCGCTGGCACTTTTATACAGCGCTGTTTGTCATTCCATTTTTGCTCATGCTTGTGCTAAGCGGCCTGTTGATGCTGATCAGTAAGCCCATTGAGTCGCTGTTACACCAGGAGCTCTCCGCAGTGACACCTGCAGGAAACTCGTTGCCTGCGTCCACGCTGTTAGCCAAAGTTCGCGAACGTTATCCCGATGTTGTGGTGACCTTATTTTTGCCCCCCAGTACTGCAGAGCAATCCGCCCGGTTCTCGGTTACTGAAGCAGCATCTGGTCATACTGGTCATAACGCCGCGAGTATCACGGTTTTCCTCAACCCCTACAGCGGCGAACTATTGGGGGCATTGGACCCGAGCAAAGCCCTGTACGCACGGTTACACAATTTCCACGGAACACTTTTCCTTGGCGATTTTGGCGATAGTGTCATTGAGATTGCCGCCGGGCTTGCGGTTTTGATGGTGTTGACGGGTCTTTATCTGGCATGGCCGGGGAAAAGCTGGCAGCGGCCAGCAAACCAGTACCCGATTAACGACCGCGAAAGATGGCGAAAATTTCACCGCATGCTGGGACTAATAATCGCCATACCTTTGCTGTTTTTCCTGGTCTCCGGGCTCGCCTGGACCAATGTGTGGGGCGGCAAGCTGGTGCAGGCCTGGAGTTCAGTGCCGGGCACTAACTACGTTGCAGCCCAACCGGAACAGACTCATCAGTCTATGGGGCAAGCTGGTATAAACCCGATACCCTGGTCGCTCGAGCAAACGCCAATACCTGTGTCCAATCCCGGTACAGCTGACGACTACAATCTGGATTCGCTCGTTACCTTTGCCAAAGAACAGGGGTTTAACCAATATCGTGTGCACTTGCCCCAGGGTGATAAAGGTGTCTGGACAATCTCTGCCACCACTATTGCCGGTGATTTGACCAACCCTCTTGATGAGAGAGTTTTACACATTGATAAGTCCAGTGGTGAGGTGCTGGCGGAGCTTTCGTTTGCGGATTACCCGGCAATGGGTAAAGCGATGGCTGCTTTTATTCCTCTACACCAGGGTGATCTGGGTTGGTGGAATTGGCTGTTAAATATGGCACTGGTGATCCTGGTGATAGTTTTGATCGTCAGTGGAACCATTTTGTGGTGGAAGCGTCGAGCAACAAAGGTTCTCTTGCCGGCAGCTCCAGTTGCCTTGCCCTCAGTGAGCAGAAAGGTGATCGCGTTAATGTTGGTCGTTGCCTGCTTTTTCCCCCTTTCAGCCGCGGCTCTGGCTTTTTTTATCACGGTTGATTGGCTTCTGGTATCCCGATTCGATCGATTGCGCGGAGCAACAAAGTAGAATTTATGTCGAGGTCACCCGGCTGGACGCATATCAAGGGTTCAGCCAGCTTGATATAAATCTGAAACGTATTGACCGCATTTCACACTTTTCTATTACGAAAGGCTGTCACCTCAAGCTAATAAGTTTTCACCACATGCTTACCAATAATATTGCGTTGAATTTGATTGGTCCCTTCAATAATTTGCAGTACCTTGGCATCTCTAAAATATTGTTCGATACGATTGTCCTTCGAAATCCCGGAGCAACCAAATAACTGTACGGCATCGGTCGCCACTTCCATGGCGATGTCTGTAGCAAACAACTTGGCCATGGCGGCAATCGGCGCCAGCTCTTTACCCTTTACGCCTGCGTCCGCTTCTGCTG
>JBFJZC010000205.1:0-5451 GCA_041622295.1 Porticoccaceae bacterium | reverse complement strand
GATGAACTGCGCGCGATTAGCAGCAATGCTGGCGACTACCTGGTAGATCTTGAAAAAAAGGAAAAGCTCGAGACGGGTATCACCTCGCTCAAGGTTGGTTACAACCGAGTGCATGGCTACTACATCGAAATCAGCAAGGGACAGGCCGAACAGGCGCCGCCGCGGTATATCCGCCGACAAACCCTGAAAAATGCCGAACGTTATATCACCCCAGAGCTAAAAACTTTTGAAGACAAGGCCCTTAGTGCGAAGAGTCGAGCCCTGGCCCGCGAAAAACTGCTTTACGAAGCGCTACTCGACGATCTCAATGAACACCTGTTCCCCTTGCAGGAGAGTGCCGCCGCCATCGCCGAACTGGATGTGCTGGTCAACCTCGCAGAAAGGGCCGTGACACTCAACTTCTGTCGCCCGGAACTCAACGATGAACCTGGCATCACTATTAGCGGCGGCCGCCATCCGGTCGTCGAACAGGTACAGGATGCCCCCTTCGTGGCGAACGATCTATCCCTCAACCCGCAACAGCACATGTTGATCATTACCGGCCCCAATATGGGTGGCAAATCGACATACATGCGGCAGGCTGCCCTGATCGTGTTACTGGCCCATACCGGCAGTAGTGTACCCGCCGAGAGCGCCTCCATTGGCATCGTCGACCGGATTTTCACCCGCATAGGCTCCTCGGATGACCTTGCTGGCGGCCGCTCCACCTTTATGGTTGAGATGACCGAAACCGCGAATATTCTCAACAACGCGACGGATAAGAGCCTGGTCTTGCTGGACGAAATAGGTCGCGGCACGAGCACCTTTGACGGCTTATCGCTGGCCTGGGCCTGTGGCATATACCTCGCCGAAAAGGTCAAAGCTTTCACCCTGTTCGCCACCCATTACTTTGAACTCACTGCCCTGCCTGAAACCATTGCTGGTGTCACCAATGTCCACCTGACCGCCACCGAATATCAGGACAGAATCGTCTTCCTGCACGAAGTACAGGAAGGACCGGCTAGTCAAAGTTACGGTATCCAGGTGGCAAAGCTGGCTGGGTTACCAGATACAGTCATCGCCAGGGCCCGGCACGAATTACGCAATCTGGAAAACGGCGGTCATCTGACGACAGTCGCCAGGCCAAACTGCGAACCTCGGCAAGATGATTTGTTTACGACGCCGACGCACAGCGCTGTAATCGCCGCGCTGGAGGCTATTGACCCCGACGAGCTAAGCCCAAAAATAGCGCTCGACAATCTCTATGCACTTAAATCTCTGCTTGGTGAAAGCTGACGCATAAGCACTAATTCGGCTATAATGCGCGCCTCTTTTAGCAGCAAAACTGGAGATTCAGGTCAATGACGTTTGTCGTCGGGGAAAATTGTATCAAATGTAAATACACCGACTGCGTTGAAGTCTGTCCGGTGGACTGTTTTTATGAAGGCCCAAATTTTCTGGTCATCCATCCCGACGAGTGCATAGATTGCGCGCTGTGTGAACCCGAGTGCCCGGTTGATGCAATTTTTGCAGAAGATGAACTCCCGGAGGGTCAGGAGCTTTTTCTGGAATTAAACACCGAGCTTGCTGACATATGGCCGAATATCACCATTAAAAAGGATGCTCCCGCAGATGCTGATGAATGGGTTGGCAAAGCGGGAAAACTGGCCTTACTGGAACGCTAGTGAGTTTTACGACCTGCATGTGACGCGGCAGACAGGGAGGAGAGAGACGCTGGCGCCCGGCACTGCTCTGAAGTCGAATTCGCCGAATCGCCCCAGCAAAACCTCGTGTGAGTAGCGCCCCGCGGGGTTATTCGCCAAATAGCACTTCGCTATTAATACCCTGCTTTTGCAGAATATCACGCAATATTCCCAGCGCTTCTATTTGTATTTGCCTGACCCGTTCGCGAGTCAGGCCAACGGCCTGACCGACCTGCTCAAGCGTTGATGTGTCGTGACCACGCAGCCCAAAGCGACGCGACAGCACTTCCTGCTGTTTGGCGCTAAGATTGTCCAGCAAGCCTTCAAGGGTAACGTTGATATCACCATCGGCAGCAAGCACTTCGGGGTCACCGCCGCTGGTATCTACAATCGAATCTACCAACGTTTTGTCATCGTATCCGACAGACACATCGACCGATCCGACGCGTTCGTTGAGTCGAATCATTCTAAAAACATCGTCCGGTGTCCTGTCTAGCTGGGTAGCAATTTCCTGTGCCGAAGGTTTGTGGTCCAGCGTTTGCGCCAGTTGCCGCGACACCTTCAGACACCGGTTCAACTCTTTCACCACGTGAACCGGCAGGCGGATAGTCCGCGTCTGGTTCATCAGTCCACGCTCAATATTCTGTCGAATCCACCAGGTGGCGTAAGTGGAGAACCTGAAACCGAGGTCAGGGTTAAATTTTTCTACCGCACGAATCAGACCGAGATTACCCTCCTCAATCAGGTCGAGCAGACTCAAACCGCGATTGACGTAACGGCGCGCAATCTTAACAACGAGGCGCAAGTTACTTTCTATCATGCGTTGGCGGGACGCCTCGTCGCCATCACGGGCCAGGTTTGCGTAGTAGACTTCTTCCTGCGCGGACAGCAGGGGGGTATAGCCGATTTCCTTCAGATACAGACTGGCGACATCAAGCGATCGCCCAGACTTGCTGGCACTGGCACCGCCGAGAGGGCGATCTCGCGGCCCTCGGGCGTCTACATCTCGTGACATAGCTGCCTCCCTATCCTTTATCCGCGAAGACACTGCGGGCCGAATACGGTGCCATTTAAACCTGATTCGCGCAACTGTTTTTTAAAGGCGGACAAATCCCGGCAAAACGGGCTGCCTGGTCAATAGAGATCGTCAATGCCGACTCATCGTGCTTTTCAGTGACTCCCGCTGGAAGCCGAGCTTAATGCTGTCGTAACGAGCGCCTACTGTCGCGGCAGTAAGCGCAAAGGATCGATCGGTTTACCACTTTTGCGTATTTCAAAATATAAACGACCCCGGTTATCCGGATCGCCACCTACGACGGAAATGTCGGCACCGGCCTGCACGCTAGCCCCATCTGCCACCAGCAACGTTTTGTTGTGAGCATATGCACTTAGATAGATATCACTGTGTTTGATAATAACCAGGTTTCCGTAACCACGTAGTCCGCTGCCCGCGTAAACCACGACGCCGGCCGCAGCAGCCACAACCTTTTGTCCCGGAGAAGATTGAATATTAATACCTTTGAATACCTTGCCAGTATCATATTGATGAGAGACTGCACCTTTCGCTGGCCAGCGCCAAACCACCTCCCCGGCAGGTAACTTGTGTGGCGCGGCTATCACTGCGGGCGCCGTCGGCGGCCCCGCTGTTGTACCGCTGGTGGCCTTACCGTCAACTGCAGGTCGCCCACTGTCAGCCTGTCGAGGAGCCCCGGCGGTCGCCCCCGGAACAGTGCCTTGAACATCACCTTGAACTACGTCTTGCGTACGCCCCTGGGCGGAAGCTCCCCCGACGGCATCCTGAGAGCCCACCTGAAAGCTTCCAGCCTGAGGCACCCGACCGACGACGACGGCGTCCTGCCGGTTCATAGCCGAGCTCGATCCTGATGGTGCCCCGGAAGTATCGAGGGTCAGGCGTTGCCCCACCAGGATACGGTAGGGTGGAGATAGACCGTTGGCCTGAGCCAATACTTCAAGATCTTTTTCATAACGCCAGGCGATGGCGAACAAAGTGTCACCGGGGGCTACAGTATGATGTTTAATGCGCTCGGTAGGTGGTGGTGGGAGGCTGACCACGGGCGCCGGATTGTATGCGCACGCCGCGACGCCGATCAGCGCCAGTAGCAGGGTAAAACGACCACATCTGCCACCAGTTAGTTCATGTGCCATTCGCCACAGCAGCCCCGACCTGCCCATCATAGCTGCGCCCGATCCGCCCCGCCGGCATATTCCAGTATCAGCACCAGCAGCAAACCCGCCGTCATTAAGCCAAGCACGGCAAGCCACTGCGAGTCACCGATAGTCTGAGCGTAGCTCGACGGTAACAGCAGCTGCGTACTGGTCACTGCATGCGTCGCGTCATCAGAGCTAAGCACCTGTCGCTTCCATGGCCAGACCACAGCAAGAGATCCGACCAGAAAGCCGGTCAAGCTCGCCAACGTAAAATTGTGGAAACGTGTCAACAACCAGGATAGAAATCGGGAAAACAGTAACAAACCAGTCACGCATCCGCCGGCAAAGATCGCTAATATCGATAACTCAGCCTCGGCTACCGCATCGAGAATCACTGGATACATACCCAGCAATAACAGGATGAAACTACCGGATATACCCGGCAAAATCATTGCACAAATAGCCAACATACCAGCACCGAATATGTTCAGGGGCGTCGGCTGAATCTGCACCTGCGGGACGAACGCAGTCGTCAACACAACGCCCGCGCCGACTACCAGCAATAACCAGCAAGGGAGACCGCGCACGGGTATCTGACGCCAGACGTAAATCACTGAGCCGACAATCAAACCGAAAAAGAAACCCCAGACCAGCAAAGGGAAGTGGGCCAGCACGTAACTAAGTAAACGCGCAAAGGTAACAACACTGAGCAAAATACCGCTTAAAAGAACCGTTAGAAAAGTACCGTCTATATGCAGCCAGAAAGCAGCAAAGCCCTGCCTGAATAATATTTTCAAAGCCCCCGGATTGACGGCCTGAATTGCCCGAAGAAGTTGCTCGTAAATGCCGGAGATGAACGCGATTGTGCCACCGGATACACCCGGCACCACATCCGCCGCGCCCATAGCAACACCCTTGCAAAACAACAGTAAATAGCTGCGCGGAGATTTCATTTCGACACGAAGGCTAGCGTGTTACACCGCTTAACAGGGGCACAAAGCGCACTCGTTCGATGACCTCCTCCTCAAAGTTCGAGCTATCGCCTACCCTCGCCACCAGACGCAGCTCCTGATCATTTTCCGAACCAACCGGAATAACCAGCAGGCCGTCAGGCGCCAACTGGTAAAGTAACTCTTCCGGGACGCCCTCAGGCGCCGCAGTGCTAATAATGCCGTCGTAGGGGGCATGTTCAGCCCAACCCGCGCCGCCGTCACTGTGTGCACAGACAATATTACGCAGCCGCAAGCGTCGAAAACGTTCCTTCGCCTTTATTAACAGAGGTTTAATACGTTCCACGCTATACACCTGATCAACCAGTTGCGCCAGAATTGCCGCCTGATAACCAGAGCCAGTACCTACTTCGAGAATTTTTTTCAGCGGCCCTCGCGACAACAATATTTGCGTCATCAGAGCAACGATATAGGGCTGAGAGATGGTTTGGCCGTGCCCGATAGGCAGTGCGGTATCTTCATAGGCCCGATGGGACAGCGCCTCGTCGAGAAACAGATGTCGCGGCGTGACACGCATGACATCGAGGACTTTTTGATTTTTTATGCCATTGTCCTTCAAGCGTTGAATCAACCTTTCGCGAGTACGCCGG
>JBFJZC010000204.1:0-5481 GCA_041622295.1 Porticoccaceae bacterium | reverse complement strand
TGAGCTCCGAGGCTGAGTGTTGCTCTGTATAGCCGGGCGGCTTGAGCGAACCCAGGGCTGGAAACGGATGCATGCCATAGACCACGCCAGTTTCCTCCATCGCTCGCCACAGCTGTTCGTACTTGGGCTGCAAAGGATAATTACCCATCGCATCAATGGGCCGTACCAGGCCAACCCGACAGCCTTTATCGGCCACTCGATAGAGCTCTCGCACGGCCAGCCTGGTGTCCTGTAAAGGCAGCAGCGCGGCAAAAAAGATCCGCTCTGGATCTTCCTGACAATAGTCCCAGGCCCAATCGTTATAGGCCTTGCACAGAGCAGCTGCGCCCCGGCCGTCCTGAATCCATGGGTAAGTATCGATATCTGAGGGAATAATCATCACCTGATCAATGCCCTGGGTGTTCATATCCTTGATCCGGGCTTTCGGCTCATAAGCGCCCATATGATCGACATAAGACGACTGCTCTTTGGTTAGCGCGGTCTCCTTGCGTAAATTACGCACATTAAGGGCCCGCTGAATGGGATGCTTCATCCCCGGTCCGGCCACCGAGATCAGGTTCATAGCACCCGCAGCACCCGCCCCCTCATTTGACCGGATGCCCGCACCGACAACGCCGTTTACAGACAGTTGATTGGTCTCTGAGTCAAGCCACATCGCCTGCTTCAGAGAGTCGAGCTCATCTTTACTGAGATTTTCTTTGGCTAGCTCCCAGATACGTGCGGGCTCAGCAACATGAGCGTCGCAGTCGAAACTGGGGAAATCCTTGGTCATGGGTGGAAATTTCTGGGTAGGCATGCCTATCCTCCTGTATCAGTTATATGTATTTGTAATTATGGTGATTAATTTGTGGTCAAAAATATAAACACCGATCGTCGGCGAGATCAAATAACTTTTAGTGCTCTGGTGGTACCTTGAGCCCGCACTTTTATTGCGGTGGCCGTCTCGCTTAGCCGACGGACGCGCTATTTCTTCATGTATTCTTCAAACGCGCTTATAAAATCTTCATGCCACCGCGATAGCGGCGGCCGATTTTCCGCCAGATCTCCGGCTGCCCAGAGAATGCGTTTGCGGTCGATCTCTTCGCTTACGTCGTTATCCGGGCAAATAATATAAAAATCGCCATTGCCCAGCTTACTGAGCAGATAATCAACCAGCTGCTCGGGCAACCAGGCGCCGGCCGGTTTTTCAGCCGCGTGCGCCCGCACCATACCGGTATAGGTAAAACCCGGTACCAGCAAGTGTGCGGTCACCTTGCAGCCATCGGTATTGCGCAGCTCATGCTGTAGACCTTCGGTCAATGCTTTTACGCCAGCCTTGGAAATGTTGTAAGCGGTATTGCCCGGCGGGCAGGTAATGCCCTGCTTGGAACCGGTATTGATGATGCAGGCGGGTAAGTCCTGGTCGATCATCGCCCCGGTAAACACCTGAACACCGTTGATCACTCCCCACAGGTTGACGCTGAGTATCTGTTGCCAGTTGTCGTAATCCCGCCAGGTACCAGCACGCAGCGCAATACCGGCGTTGTTCATCAACACATTAACCTGGCCAAACCGGTCAAATACCTCGTCTTTCAATGCCTTAACCTGGCCGCAATCGGCAACATCCGTCACCACGGCAAAAACGTCGTCCTGGCCGTGCCGACAGACCCTGGCGATTTCATCTACGGCATCGTCGAGCGCAGCTTTATGCTGATCCGCCAGACACAGGCGCATGCCGTATTCCGCATATTTTTTGGCAGCCGCGAGCCCGATACCACTGGCGCCCCCTGTTATCACTGCAACATTGCCGGGTGCAAGCGCGGGATGATTGGTCATTGCTGGCTCCTCTGGTTTACGCTGATGGCACTGTCTGATCAAGTGTAGACGGACACCGCACTATTTACCGGTAATCCTCTCATCGCTGCGTCACAACCTCACCGCTGCGCCAACACGAACCCTGCGCGCAACACGGGTCAGCGTGCAAGCGGTAAATTGGTCGGCAGCGCTGTCAACGCGCCGGTCGTGGAGGCATGTCGGCGGTAGGCTTTGATGGCATCTATGCGTTGTTGAGTGACCGGATGCGTACTTAAAAATATCGGCGGCTCATAGGACTGACTGTGCTCGTGAAGCGCTTCAAAAAGCACCTCAGCACCGCTGAGATGGCCATAATAACGATCCAGTGTCGCCATCGCCGCAATGTCGGCCGCGGTTTCCTGATTGCGGCTATATTTCAATACAGTAACGGTCGCCACCTGGCCCAGTGCGGCGTCAACCGCCTGGCTATTGCCCAAACCGGCGAGACTGGCCAGAGCCAGACCCACCGTCAACCCCCGACCCGCCGCCACCAGGGGGTCGCGGTGCTTGATGTGGGCGATTTCGTGCGCCATGACCATGGCAAGGGCATTTTCGTGGGGCAACTTTTCCAGCAACCCACCGAAGACAAAGACATTGCCGCCCAATGTAGCAAAGGCGTTGACCGTGTCATCGTCGACATAGTGGACACGGATACCCATACCGTCGGGCAGGCCCTGTGCGTCGGCCAGTCTATCCGCCAGGTCTTGTAGATAAAGCTGCACGGCATGAGGCTGGTCGTCCCCCGGGCCTTGGGGCTCGCTTCTCGATACATCACCGACGGACTCACTAAAAGACAGCGCCTTTTGCGCCCACTTCTTTTCTACCTCAAAGGGCACAAAGCGCCCCAGCCAGCCCGCGACAAAAGACAGGGCGATTACCAGGATGACAATGGCGACACCAATGCCGCCGAACAGGATAAAAAAGTCCTTTAGCGGGTGCTCGTCGCTGACATTGATGCCTTCCGGCGGCGGGCGATTTTCATACACCGCTGGCGACCGGACGCGCCGCTGTCGGAATCAGTGCCGTGCCGTAGGCATACACCTCAACCGAACCAACCTGCTGGTTCTGGCCCTTTGATATCGAGGCGGTTTCCAGTTTCACGTTAAAGATCATGGTGGCGCCTTTTGCCCGAGCCTCCTGTTTCATCCGCAACACTGCCTCCCGCCGCGCCCGCTCCAGCAAGGATTCATAAGCACCGATGCGGCCACCAACCAGGCTGCGCAAACCGGCGGCGATGCGTTTAAAGTAATCTATGGATATCACCACATTACCACCCACCAATGCCGCATCGACATCGCCGATGTCTGTCGGTAAAGTGCGTTCACTAAAGGTAAGCAGATCCTGGAAATCCCGCTCCTTTTCGATGATTGACCTGAAATGCCGTGATTCGGCGACGCGACCAAACCCGTAACCGAGAACCAGCAGGGTTAGAAATATACCCAGATCAAGCACGATCGTTATCCAGAATGACCGCCGTACCATAGGCAAACAATTCCGCCGCACCGGCAGTGACCGATGAGGTGGAATAGCGGACGTTGATCACCGCGTTGGCACCGATGGCTGCCGCCTGAGCCACCATACGTGCAGTAGCCTCCTCCCTGGCCTCGCTTAAAAGTTCGGTATAACCGACCAGTTCGCCACCAAATATATTTTTCAGGCCGGCCATGATGTCGCGGCCAGCGTGTTTGGCCCGCACAGTGTTGCCCTGCACCATACCCAGATGCTTGCTTATTTTTTTGCCGGGAATAAATTCAATGTTACTGACTAGCATCACGAGCTCCGTGTGTGGAAAAAAGATTAGGACAAACGTCAAGCGAGGGTTGCACCCAAACATGTCTGATTGAATTCAGCGCCACCTCGCTCTGCTTATCATGCACCAACGCTAGAATTATCTGAAATGTTGGGCGCTTAGCTATAATCACCCCCGAAAAACCTCGCACACTTACCGTGATCACCATGCAGGATCGACGACGAATCAAAATTCCCATTCAAGCAAAAAGCGCAGTGTTTGATTCGGGCTCCTGTCGTCAAGCCCATAAATTATCCCGGCTTCCCATTTGACCTGCCGTTTTATACCAAGATTGATCTGGCCGAGAAAAACCGGCCCCAGACCTCGTGTATCTTGCCCACTGTAGAACTCTATTGCTGGTTCCAGCAGTCGGGAATAGCGGTATCTGAGCTGTAAGCCGAGTCTTGATTCAACTTCATCAGGAATGTCAGGCCCCCATTCCTGGGCGACAAAAAAATTGGCAGTCCCACTCCATCTGCCGAACTCCTTCTCGACGAGTATTCCTGTGGCAAATTCCCAGATGGCTGCGTTAGCTTCCTTTTCGAATTCAAACACCAGACCCCAGTCCGCCCAGCCCTCGCCGCGCTCGGTTGCCTGCCAACTAGCTTCAAGCTCATAGCCTGAAACTTCAAATGCATCATCATCGGATTTTTCGCCTACCAGATAAACTTCCCCAAACCATCGTTCACCCAGCGATCGGCCATAGGCAAATCTGTGCGTTTGCAAACCATCACCAACGCCGGGCTGGTCATCCTGACTGACCACGCGCCACTCAAGTTCCTGCTCCAGTTGTTGCACGTAGGGATGGTAGATCCTGTCAATTACGACGCCATCTGAGATGGCAAGTTCTGGCAGCGAGAATAAAATCAGCAAAACAAAATAAGTGCCGGGAAACCGCCTGCTCTCTGGCGCAGCTAGCGGAGCACGCTGTGATCGACACTTCATAAACCTCATCGCCCGGTGCCCGCTTGACCGGCGCTGGCGCGACCATTGGCGCAATTGTCAGCACGACCATTAAAAAACCAACTCATGCAGATGCTGGTGGCGACAACGACGACGCCCGCCAGATAACTCATCACCTGGATAAACGAAGGCGTCGCTTCGTAGCCAAACATCGCGTAGAGGATGTGGCCCAATACAGAGTGTTCCGAAACAAACCTGGAACTGTCCCATAAGGCCTGAGTATGAGGAATCCAGTCAGCCTGAGTCAGCTGTAACGATAATTGCGCCGCCATGTTGCCAGCAAATAAAGCGAGCAACGTGACGGACACGGCGAGTTTGCTTCGCCGGGATAAACCAAGTAACCCGTAATACAGGATAATGCCCGTGCTCAAACCTATACCAAAGCCGATGCCGCTGCCCAGCACTACCGCCAGCCCCTCTGGACTCTGTGGGTAAAAACGACCCAGATACAAAAATATTTCCGAGCCTTCACGAACCACAGCGAGGCTGACAATGGAAGCAGCACTAGCCCAATATATTCGGTGATAACGATGCCCCGCTGCCAAGCCAGCTTCATCACGCAACAAAAGCATGACCAGCGCGGCAACATGAACAGTTATCAATACGACGATAGCGCCATGTAACGCGGCATTGACGACTTCCTGCCCGCTGTAATCAAACCATGCAGAGAGTTGCTTCATATTCGCCGCGTACAGGTATGCACCGAACACACCGGCGCTTATTCCCGCAATGAGCCATCGCATATTTTTTTTAAATTGCGCGGCAATTGCCAGCAACACACTAATGACCAGCGCTGCCTCGAGGGTTTCACGAAGAATAAATATGACTGCATTTAATAGCATTTTATGATGCCCTGATAATAGCCTATTCCACCACCACTGTGCCCTGAGCAGTTT
>JBFJZC010000203.1:0-5548 GCA_041622295.1 Porticoccaceae bacterium | reverse complement strand
GGGTTTTACCCGGATTGTGGCGCCGATAGCCGGGCGCATCGGTAAGTCAAAGCTCACCGAGGGCGCGTTGCTGGAGGCTGAGCAGGAAAACGAGCTGGCTGTTATCCAGCAGATAGACCCGGTTTTTGTCGATATTACCCAATCCAGTACAGAGATGTTGCGCTTAAAGCGGGTAGAGTCTTCAGGTCGCCTGGTACGTGCTACTGAGACTATGACGTTGCACCTGGCCCTGGATGACGGCTCAGATTACGAGCACGGCGGCACCCTGGGGTTTTCTGAAGTGAGTGTCGACGAGAGTACTTCATCGGTGACCCTGAGAGGAGTGGTGCCGAATCCCGATAATTTGTTGTTACCGGGTATGTTTGTGCGGGCGAGGCTTGAGCAAGGGGTTAGGAAAGCCAGCATTCTGGCACCACAGCGGGGTGTTACCTATGACTATGCGGGAAGACCTACCGCCATGGTTGTGGGTGAGGGGAATAAAGCCGAACTGAGAGAACTTAAGACCGCTCAGGCTATTGGTGATCAGTGGTTAGTGCTGTCGGGTCTGGAAGTAGGCGATCGGGTCATCGTTGAAGGCCTGCAGAAAATCAAGCCGGGGGTGGCAGTGAGCCCCGTGAGCACCTCTGAATCTAGTAGCGCAGAACCAGAGTAAGGGCCAGCTGATGTCTGATTATTTTATCGACAGGCCGATTTTTGCCCTGGTGATCGCCTTCATTGTTATGATCATTGGCGCAGTGTCTATCACGCAACTACCTATAGAGCAGTATCCAGAAGTGGCGCCGCCGGGTGTCACGATAAATGCCATGAACCCCGGGGCGTCGGCGCAGACGGTTCAGGACACGGTGATTCAGGTCATTGAGCAGGCAATGACTGGCATCGACAATATGCTGTACATGTCCTCGACCAGTGACTCTTCGGGTCGAGGCGAAATTCGTGTGAGCTTTTTGCCAGGGACTGACCCAAACATTGCCCAGATGCAGGTGCAGAACAAGCTGCAGGCGGCCATGTCGAAGCTGCCCCAGGCAGTGCGGGATCAGGGCGTCACCGTCAATAAAGCCGCAACCGGTGTGATGATGGTGGTCGCGATTAGCTCTACCGACGGGCGCTATGACACCTACGATCTGGGCGATTACATGGCAACCCATATTATCGAGCCGATCAGCCGGATTAATGGCGTTGGTGAAGCCTCATTGTTCGGCGCGCAGTACGCCATGCGGGTCTGGCTGGACGCGGACAAACTCAACAGTTATCAGATTACGACTGGTGAGGTGAACGCGGCGATTCGCTCTGAGAATGCCCAGATTCCGGCGGGAGAACTGGGTGCCGGGCCAGCCCTGCAAGGCCAGCAGTTGAATGCCACGATTCTTGCCCAAACCCTGTTAAAAACGCCAGAGGAGTTCGGGGATATTTTCCTGCGGGTAAAACCTGATGGCTCCTCGGTATATTTGCGTGATGTTGCCCGTATAGAGGTCGGCGGTGCTGACTACCAGTTCCTGGGACACTTTCAAGGACGAGCGGCGGCAGGCATGGCGGTTCGGCAGGCTTCCGATGCGAATGCCATTGAGACCTCGGCGGCGGTCAAAGCTAAGCTGGACGAGTTATCCCAATTTCTGCCGGAAGGCATGCTGCTTGAGCTTGCCTATGACACCACGCCTTTTGTTGAGGTCTCGATTATCGAGGTGGTGAAGACCTTGTTTGAAGCCGTGGTGCTGGTGTTTTTTGTGATGTACCTGTTTTTGCAGAATCTGCGGGCGACACTTATTCCGACCATTGCGGTACCCGTCGTGTTGTTGGGAACCTTTGGTGTGCTGCAGGCCTTCGGCTATTCCATTAACACATTGTCGATGTTTGGCATGGTGCTGGCGATTGGTCTTCTGGTTGATGACGCCATTGTTGTGGTAGAAAACACCGAGCGTTTGATGAGTGAGAAAGGGCTATCGGCCCGCGAGGCAACTCGCCAGTCCATGCGTCAAATTACCGGTGCTTTGATCGGTATCGGCGTGGTGCTCTCGGCGGTGTTTGTGCCCATGGCATTTTTCCCTGGATCATCGGGCGCCATTTACCGACAATTTTCGGTCACCATTGCCACGGCGATGATTCTGTCGGTGCTGGTCGCGCTGATTCTCACACCGGCCTTATGTGCCGCTATGTTGAAGTCCATTGATCCTGAAAAACTTCACGTCAGCACCGGGTTTTTCGGCTGGTTTAACCGGGGTTTTGATAAGGCCTCACTGTGGTACCAGGCCAGCGTTAGCAACATGCTCAAAAAGTTGGCGCGTTACTTTATTCTGTACGGCGCCATTATTGTTACGGTGGCATGGTTGTTTCAACGTATGCCGACCTCGTTTATTCCTGAAGAAGATCCGGCACTGATGTTTGCCCTGGTGCAAACCCCAGTGGGGGCGACCATGGAGCGCACCCGTGAGGTGATGGAGCAGGTCGAGGAATACTTCAGAGAAGAGCAGGCCGACACCGTGGCCACCGTCTATTGTGTGGTGGGTTCTAACTTTATGGGCCGGGGCCAGAACGCCGGGCAATGCTATATCAAAATGCATGACTGGAGTGAGCGGCCCCTGGATTCTCAACACGTTAAAGTGGTGTCCCGGCAGTCCACCATAGATCTGGCAAAAATCAAGGACGCCCGCATTTTTGTGATTTATCCGCCGCCGATTCGTGGCCTGGGTAACGCCGCTGGTGTGGATTTTATGCTCAAGGATATCAGTGGTCAGGGCCATGCCAAATTGCTGGCCGCGCGCAATCAGATATTGTTCGCCGCTTCACAGGACCCTCGACTGACCAAAGTGCGACCCAATGGCCAGGAAGACAGGCCGCAATTTAAGGTCGAGATCGATCGTCACAAAGCCCGCGCGTTGGGCCTGTCACTGGATGACATTAACAGCACCTTAAGCACCGCCTGGGCATCCACTTACGTGAACGATTTTGTTCACAATGATCGTGTTAAACAGGTTTACGTACAGGGTGAAACGCAGTTTCGCATGTTGCCTCAGGATATTGATCACTGGTATGTGCGAAATCGCGAGGGCGGCATGGTGCCGTTTTCTGCCTTCGCTTCTGGCCATTGGACCAAAGGGTCGCCGCGACTGGAGCGTTATAACGCCGTGCCTTCGATGGAAATAATTGCTGAGGCAGCGCCGGGTTATAGCTCAGGTGATGCCATTGCCGCTCTGGAGGAAATCGCTGAAAACTTACCGCCGGGGTTTGCCTATGAATGGACCGGGGCCTCGCTTCAGGAAACCTCTTCAGGCTCCCAGGCGCCGCTGCTCTATGCGATCTCTATGCTCTTTGTGTTCCTCTGCCTGGCCGCACTTTATGAAAGTTGGTCGATACCTTTTGCGGTGATGTTGGTGGTGCCATTAGGGGTCGTCGGTGCGCTGCTAGCAGCCTATAGCCGGGGTCTGGCCAATGATATTTTCTTTCAGGTGGCGGTGTTGACCACTATTGGCGTGGCGTCTAAAAATGCCATCCTGATTGTTGAGTTTGCAAGAGAGCTGCAATCCGAGGGTATGGAATTGGTAGAGGCGACCCTGCTGGCGGTGCGCTTAAGGCTACGGCCAATCCTGATGACTTCCTTCGCCTTTATGATCGGTGTCTTACCGCTTGCGCTGGCATCCGGCGCTGGCTCCAGTGGTCAGAATGCGATTGGCACGGGTGTGCTGGGCGGCATGTTCACCTCCACCTTGCTGGCCATCTTTCTCGTACCGTTGTTCTTTGTGGTAGTGAGGCGCAGGTTTCCTGGAAAAACCTTAGTGCGCCTGGCTGATCATCCGGAAATACCGGATAAGTGAGACGTGGGGACGGAGTGGGTAGCCCCGGCTAGTCACTGAGCGGGCAAAGTTTATTGGGCGGTAGCCCAGGCTGATAAGTTCACCGAGGTTGAAAGTTAGACAGGCTATCGGCGAAATATCGCCGCACAAATAGTGCGGCAAATGAATTCTGGCTTTAGTCAGATTTAAACGCCGGCATTACTTCTTTAGCAAACAATGCCAGAGAGGCGTTCAGTTTGGCTGGTTCGAGAATACCCTGGGGCAGGAGCAGGAAGACCTCATCAAGGGGTATTTCTTTGCCCACTTCAGCAATGCGTCGCTTGATAGTCTCAGGTGAGCCAACCAGCAGTTGCGGTACGCCCTGGCCGAAGGGCTTCATCCATGTGTCCCAGAGCCAGGCCATTTCACCGTACCATTCCTGGGCCAGGGCATCGGTTTCGGCGCAGACCATAATGCCACCCCAGCAGGCTTGCTCGCCGGGTTGGTAGGCGATGTTGAGCCGATCCGCTTCATTCCCCCACTCCGCCCATAACAACTTCAGAAAGTCGGTATTTTCGGCGAGCACGATGGGGCGACCTTTATGTTGAGCCCAGAACTTGGCAGAACGTAAGCTGTGGGAAAAGCCACCATAGAGGGGGATTTCTTTTTGCAAAGGCCGTGGCGCAATGCCAACCTCATTAACTTTCATGTCGTCGGCCACGCCCTGGCCGTAAGTCCTGTAGACGGGATGATCGTGAGGATTGTGGAAATCGATCGATGGGAAATCCCAGTATTTGCCATGATGTGAAAAAGTGTCTTCGCGTAAGGCGGTGGTGACGATATCAACAAACTCTGCAAAATATTCCCGGTTATCTTCATCAACCTGGCTTTTGGCATTCCACGGCCCAACCGCCTGTAGCTGTGGTTGAATGCGGAAGTTATCGAGCCAGCGCGCCTGATAGCCCCGAACCATGCCGACACCGAGGCGCCCACCCAGCATACAGTCCAGCGTTGCAATTTTTTCGGCAGTGACCAGTGGGTTGTTGGTAGTCGAGACAAATCCACAGGGAATAATGCGTAATTTTTTGCTGTGCTGACCGAGCCACATTGACATCAGGCAAGGGTCGTTGGAGGCTTCCATCCCCTCGATTTGCAAGTGATGCTCGGGGTGGCCGAACCCGAAGTAGCCAAGCTCGTCGGCAAGCTGGGCCGATTCGCCCAGTTCAGAGAGCATGCGACGATAGAGGTTTGGGTTTTTCCCGGCCATTCCAGCTTCGAGTTCTTCGCGTCGGCCGACCGTGCAATAGACAAACAAATTGAATTTCATGGCAGCTTTGCCTCGGGCTTTGTTTAAGACCGTTAATTATTTTCGCGCTACTGTTGCCAATTAGTTAAGCGTCTTGCGAGTTGCGCGCCTTAAGTGATGTCAGTTAAAGCAGGCAGTTGGGAGAAATAACCTATGGTGACGCTGGATTGACGATCAGTCTGGAACGCCCACGTCGTCATCGCGCAAATCACGGATGGCGACGACGTGGCAAGTCCGCTGTCAGGCGTTGACGTCGATAACCACGCGACCCTTGATCTTACCCGCGAGAATGTCCCTTGCCAGGCCGGGTACATTCGCCAGCGGCTCCACGCTATAAATCTCGGCAAGCAAAGCGTGATCGACCAGTTCAGCAAGCGCATCCCAGGCGCGTTGTCGGCGTGCCAGCGGCGCCATCACCGAATCTATGCCGCGCAAGGTGACACCACGCAGAATAAAGGGCATCACGCTGGTGGGTAAG
>JBFJZC010000202.1:0-5566 GCA_041622295.1 Porticoccaceae bacterium | reverse complement strand
GGCAAAAAGGCGAGAAACGCAACCCCCATACCGAGCGGTGCCGCCGTGATCGCGGGGATACCTTTGTCTGCACAGGCTGCGAAAACGGCGCGCCGAATGTCCACCGCGAAAAAATCCAGGGAATCGACGTAGAGATCAACACCGTCGAGGAATGCGTCGAGATTGTCGACAGCGATGCCATCAGGAAACTTGGTCACACTCAGCTCAGGATTGATAGCGAGCGCCAGTTCTTCCAGAACGTCCGCTTTCGGGCGGCCAAGGTGAGGCATGCTAGCCCCCGCCTGGCGATTGAAATTTACCAACTCAAAAACGTCCAGATCGGCAATATTAAATTTACCGATCCCCAGGCGAGTCAGCGTTAACAAATGACTGCCACCGACCCCACCAAGCCCGGCAATAGCCACGCGCCGGGAACGCAATATCTCCTGCTCTGTTTGCGTCACCCAACCGATGTTTCTGGAAAACGCAGACTCATAGGAAAATGCCTCAGCCACTACACACCCCCGCTGGCGCTGTCTATTACACGGCTGATAAAAGCATCGCTTGTACACACATTAATACGCATTGTTCGATCCCGGACTATCTCCAGTAACGCCAGCCCCCTAGATAGTGCCCCAGTCATCTCGGGCTCGCAGAAAAGTGGCATAGATCTCGTCATACAACGCTTGCAGCTGGGGTTGCATGCCCGCCAGCACCGCCTGCGTGGTAATAAAGTAAGGCGCACGTATCCCGTGATAATCCATATCTGATCCCGCGCGCTGAAAATAGATACCCGATCTGGTTAACAACCTTGGCAGGAAGGGCTCCATCATGGCGAATGCGTTGGTGCGCCCCGTTAAATCGGTCAACGCGGTGGTCGCCAGAAACGCTGCGATAGAGATCAGTGAAAATGCGCGCTGATCCTGATTGCTAAAATCCATCGCTTCCGCTTTACCGAAGCGAGTGGCAACCTCGCCGAACCTGCGTCTGAATTGCCGGTCGATGGCAAGGCGTGATATCTCACACATAGTGTTGCGTGGCACCTGCAGCGCTTTAATAAAATCCTGATCGACACAGTCGCCACAGTGTTTCTCAAAGGGCATTAGGTCAAGACCGTCAACACCTGCGGCCGGTACTATGCGGACAGAGCCAGCAGGTGTGCCGGTAGCCCGATGAGTAATCAGGCAATGCAGCGCAATATCGTCGTATTCGTCGTACTCCGCATTATCAGGAAACCGATCAGCTGGCTCGTAGCCAAACTCTTCACAATAAACGCGATACCTTATTTGGTAGGCCTTTTGCTTCTGTTCCGGTGTCGCCGCAAACTCCACAGCGAAGTATTGTTGAAAGCGCTCCGTCAGCGAGGGATCTTTATTATCCATATGTTATCCTGCTCTTTGAGCACCTGAGGTCGTGGACGGAATCAACGCATCACCCCCCTCTGCGCTCTATCTGCGACGAGAGATTCCCGTGCTTGACGCATATCTTTGCCGACATGGCTTAATACTTTGCCGACGTAGCTTAGACACGGCTTAATAATAGCAGCATCAATCGGGCGTGCAGTGAACAACTTGTTAATTTTCGTCAATGAATATCACCAAGCACCTGCTGCACAAATCCCTGGATCGCGACTTCAAGCATGTTATATATATCCTCAAAAGCCGCCGCACTGCCATAGTAAGGGTCTGGGACTTCTCTATCGCCGTACCCCGGCGCGAAATCCATTATCATTTTTAACTTATACCGATACTCGCTGGGACAGGTGTCTGTCAACGCCCGGTAGTTATCGCTATCCATCACCAGAAAGTAATCGTATCGGACGAAATCTGTTTCCCGGACTTTACGCCCGCGCAACTTCTTTAGATCGACGCCTCTCGCAAGAGCAATGTTGCGAGCTCTTGGGTCTACCCTGTCTCCAGGTCGGGAGACGTGGGTGCCCGCGGACTCAACCACCACCCGATCTTCCAGGCCAGCCCTGTTCACCATCGCCTGTAAAATACCCTGCGCCATTGGCGAACGGCAAATATTCGCGGTGCATATCATCATTACCGACAACACCGGCGTGGCTGGCTCACCTCGAGCCCGCCTTAACAAATTTTTAACCAGCCGCCTGTTCACTGCCAGACGCCTGCTCGCGGATGATATCGGGCTCTGATAACGGAAACGTTCAGCAGCTGAAATCGAAACCGCGCCACGTATTCCAGTTACCGCCGATTCATAAGTTGGTTTACATACTTAACGGGAATCGCATAACTGATGCCGGAGGGTTTTTCCAATGCGGATTCCTTGGTTCCCTTGACAAAGACACTATTCAGGACACCGATCACTTTGCCCGTTTCAAGTTCATACACAGCACTGCCACTGTTACCCGGGTAGGCAGTAGCATCCAGTTGGTAGACATCGAAAGGGTTTCTCATCGATTTTATTTGCTGTGCACTAAGCGTTTTTGATGACATCGCCGGGATCACTATTGGCGTGATCGCCGACACAATGCCACGGTGCGTTACCGGATACAGGCCCAGTACTACGCCTATCGGGAAACCGGTAAAAGCAACGCCGACGCCTTCCATCACATATTCGCCATTACTTAATTTCATCGCGGGAAGTGGGCTGCCCTCTACCCGCAGCAGCACAAGGTCATGGGTGGGGTCGGTGGCAACAATTTTCGCGCTGCGAACTTTCGCGGTTTTACCGCGGCCCGTGAAGATGGCCAGGGTTTCTTTCTTTTCTATATTCAGGTTCTGCGGAATAACGTGATAATTGGTGATGATCTGAAGTCCGTCACCTACGACGAACCCGGTACCGGAGAATCTGGTAACGGCGATCACCGACGACGACGGGCGCGGCGGCATTGCTGTACCAATTCCGACAACGCTATTACGCACGCTCTCGATAAGGGCTGGCAAGTCTGCTGACACCGCTACCGCACTTAGCAGTGGTAGCACCAGTCCAAAAAAAATACGAACGCCAATTCTCATGGAATTACCCCGCCTGCAATGAACTCCTTCTGACTGCGGCAAGTAGCTTACCCTAAAGCACAAGTTTCCGCCCCTCTGCGCTAGTCGCGCGGTACCGGGCCAACCACCTGATCAATCCATACTTTTGTTCGCGCGCAGCCATCACGCTCCGGGGTTCTTCCGACCAATGGCGTAGTGGATAAATCCGTGATCCCGAAGTACCTTGGGGTCGTACAAATTGCGGCCGTCGAATATTACCGCTTCGTTTAACCGATCTTTAACGCGATTAAAATCTGGACTTCGATACAGTTGCCACTCAGTCATTACCGCAAGCACATCGGCGGAGCGGAGCGCGTCTTCCGGGGAGTCACAATAAACCAGATCCCCACGCTCGCCATACAAGCGCCGACACTCGTCCAGTGCCACCGGATCATGCACTCTTACAGTGGCCCCATGGCACCACAGCTCTGCCATCAACTCTCGGCTCGGCGCGTCCCTCATATCGTCAGTATTGGGTTTAAACGACAGCCCCCATATCGCCACCGTTTTACCCTTCACATTGCCTGCAAAATGGGTGCTGATTTTCTGAAAAATTACCCTTTTCTGCCGCGTATTAACCGCCTGTACCGCTTCAATAAGCTGCGCCTGGTAACCGATATCCTGACCGACCTTTTGCAATGCGGAAATGTCTTTGGGAAAACATGACCCGCCGTAGCCACAACCAGGATAAATAAACGAAAAGCCGATACGGCTATCGGAGCCAATACCCTGCCTAACATGCTCGATATCAGCACCGAGCAGCTCAGCCATGTTGGCCAGTTCATTCATAAAACTAATTTTGGTGGCCAGCATTGCGTTAGCCGCATACTTGGTCAGCTCTGCGGAGCGTACATCCATCGCGATAAGGCGATCACGATTGCGGTTAAACGGGGTGTACAGCGCCTTCAACAACTCCGTGGTGCGCGGGTTATCGGTGCCGACAATAATTCGGTCGGGGCTCATAAAATCCTTGATAGCCGCGCCTTCTTTCAGAAATTCGGGATTGGAAACCACGTCGAAGTCGACGGCGCGCCCGGATTGCCCGAGGATCTCATCAATAGTCGCCTTCACTTTCTCTGCCGTGCCCACAGGAACCGTCGACTTGTTGACAATAATTCGGTAATCATTCAGATCAGCTGCTATGGCCTTTGCAACATTCAACACATATTGCAAATCAGCCGAGCCGTCCTCATCCTGCGGCGTGCCGACCGCGATAAACTGAAACAATCCGTGTTCAACAGCCTGCTTCGAGCTGGTCGTAAAGGCCAGTCGACCGGCCGCCACGTTGCTGCGCACCAGCTGTTCCAGCCCGGGCTCATAGATCGGCACGCCACCCTGATTGAGGATGTCGATCTTGCGAGCATCTGAATCCATACAAAGCACATCGTTACCGACATCCGCCAGGCAGGCCCCCGTCACCAACCCCACATACCCTGTTCCGTAAATCGCTACTCGCATCGCAATAAAAACTCCCTTGATGACTGATACTACCGAAACGGCGCCAATAACCACCCGGTTATCCTACCAGCGCCGAACATACTACAATAAGCCAGACTGCCAGTGACAGAACCAGCGCGACAACGTGTCCACGCCGGATGCAATTTACACCAGCCGGGTTTCACACAAGCCCGAGGCAATTTACACAGCCCCGACTTATGACGGGCCCGAAGCAAAACACAACCCAGGTACAAATGCCCAACAACAGGGAAAGTGACAACAAAATAATGACTGCGAAAACCTTATTGATCACTGGCGGCGCCGGATTCATCGGCTCTGCCCTGGTGCGCTTGCTGATCAGCGAAACATCCTGCCGTGTCGTCAATGTCGACAAGTTAACTTACGCCGGCAATCTGCAATCACTGGTTGGCGTTGCCGACAACGCCCGGTATAGCTTCGAGCACAAAGACATCTGTGATGCGTCGGCAATGGCCGACGTGATGGCCAGATACCAACCGGACGCTATTATCCACCTGGCCGCTGAGAGCCACGTCGACCGCTCAATCGATGGCCCCGCCGCATTTATCAGTACCAATGTTACCGGCACCTTCACGCTGCTTGAGGCCGCCCGACATTATTGGCAACAACTTAATGATACGCGCAAAGCGGCCTTTCGTTTTCATCACGTATCCACAGATGAGGTCTACGGCGATCTCGAAGCGAACTGTCTTTTTACAGAGCAAACGTCCTACGCACCCAGCTCACCCTATTCCGCCAGCAAAGCCGCCTCTGATCACCTGGTCAGAGCCTGGTATCGTACCTACGGGCTACCGGTGTTAATTACCAATTGCTCGAACAACTACGGCCCCTATCATTTCCCCGAAAAACTTATTCCGCTGATGATTCTCAATGCCCTCGCGGGCAAGCCCCTGCCCGTCTACGGCGATGGCCAGCAAATTCGCGACTGGCTGTATGTCGAAGATCACGTGCGTGCGCTGTACTGCGTAGTCACCGAAGGACAGGTCGGGGAAACCTACAATATTGGCGGCCACAACGAAAAAACCAACCTGGAGGTTGTCACCACCATTTGCCAGATACTCGAACAACTGGCACCCGCAAAGCCGGCGCAGGTAAAACATTACGCCGAGCTGATT
>JBFJZC010000201.1:0-5573 GCA_041622295.1 Porticoccaceae bacterium | reverse complement strand
TTCTTCGATAACTTTCTGATGGTTGCGCTGGATGGAGCATTCTCGTTCAAACAGATGAACAGTGTGACCCTGTTTATCGGCGGCGATCTGTACTTCAATGTGTCGGGGTGCGAGGATAAGTTTTTCAAGCAGGACCTTATCGTCACCAAAGCCGGACAGCGCTTCCTGTTTAGCCTGAGGCAACTCAGCAAGCAGTTGCGCGGCGCTATCGACGCGGCGCATGCCCCGACCCCCGCCACCGGCGCTGGCTTTAATCATCAGCGGAAAACCGATCTGCTCGGCGGCCTTTACCAGGGCTGGCGCAGATTGATCGTCACCGTGGTAACCGGGGATGATGGCGACACCGGCCTGCGCTGCCAGTTTTTTGGATTCAATCTTTGAACCCATCAGGCGAATCGCCTCGCGGTGTGGCCCAATAAAAATAATGCTGTCGCGCTCGCAGGCAGCAATCAACGCTTCGCTCTCCGATAAAAATCCATAGCCTGGGTGGATAGCGTCTGCGTCTGTTCGTTTTGCGGCGGTAACAATCGCTTCGGCGTCCAGGTAGGAGAGCGCGCTTTCCGCGGGGCCGATCAAAACAGCGGCATCGGCCATCGCCACATGAGGTGCGTAACGATCAGCTTCGGAATACACCGCGACGGCGCGAATGCCCATGCGCCGACAGGTGCGAATGATGCGGACGGCGATTTCGCCCCGATTGGCGACCAATAAGGTGTTAATTTTCAATGCGCCAGCTCGGTGTTGATTTTTCAAGGAAACAGGTAATGCCTTCGCGGCCGTCGGCGGTTTCCCAGGCATCGGCCAGTGCGCGTGCCGTGTAGGCCATGTTTTCGTCCAGTTCGTGGCCATCGACAAAGTCGATCAGGCGTTTGGTGGCGGCGACACCGACCGGGGAGCAAAGCAGGAGTTTACTGATCTCTGCCTCCACGGCTTCATCCAGTTGTGCGGCTGGCACCGATTTGTTAAGCAGACCGAGGTCGACCGCTTCCTGACCCTTAAAGAAATGCGCGTTGAGCAGGCACCGGCGTGCATTACGTCGGCCGAGGCGGGCGACCACATAAGGCGCGATATTAGCTGGTAGCAGGCCGAGCCGGACTTCGCTCAGGCCGAACGTTGCGTTATCCGCGCCAATGGCGATATCGCAAATGGCGATCAGACCGACGCCACCGCCAAAGGCCTGGCCATTGATACGACCAATCAAGGGCTTGGGCAGCCGATCCCATTTGGCGAACAACCCGGCGACCTGGCCACTTTCGGTAATTTTGTCTTCGCGGCTGAGGGCGAAGGTCTGCTTCATCCAGTTCAGATCTCCACCCGCACAAAAGCTTTTGCCAGCGCCGGTCAGCACCACAGCGCGAACACCCTCGTCGCCGCCAAGCTGATCTGCCGCCTGATGCAGTTCCGCAATAAGCTGCCCGTCCATGGCGTTGTGCTGATCTGGCCTGTTTAGTGTCAGGTAAGCGATGCCGCGCTTGTCGATACGCAGATCCAGTGTGTCAAATGCTGTCATGAGTTAAGTTCTGGTTGTGATAATTCTTATTGATGAGAGGGTTTCGCTTATATTCGATAAGCCCATTCGATAGGCTACATCCGATACACAGGGGAAGCGCCCGTCACAGGAGCCTGGTTGGCCGCTAGCGCCAGACATAGACCGATAACGTCGCGGGTGTCTGCCGGTTCAATAATGCCGTCATCCCAGAGTCGGGCGGTGGCGTAGTAGGGGTCGCTTTGCTCGCCATACTGGGCACGCACACTGTCCTCAATGTTCTTAAGTTCGTCGGCGCTAGCCTGGCCCTGCTTGATGCTGCTGCGGCGCAGTTCCAGCATCACGTTGCTGGCAATATCAGCGCTCATCGTCGCGCAACTCGCCGAGGGCCAGCTGAACAGAAAATGCGGCCAGAAGCCGCGTCCCGCCATGCCGTAATTGCCAGCGCCGTAAGATCCGCCGACGATGACTGAGAACTTGGGGACTCGCGAGGTGGCCTGCGCGTAAACCATTTTGGCGCTGTTTTTGGCAATGCCGCCCCGCTCCGCCTCGGTGCCGACCATGAAGCCGGTGATGTTGTGCAGAAACAGTAGCGGTGTATTGCGTTGATTGCACAACTCAATAAAGTGCGCGCCCTTCAGCGATGATTCAGAAAACAATGCACCATTATTGCCGAGAATACCGACCGGATAACCGTGGATAAACGCGGTGCCGCAGACCAGCGTATCGCCGTAAAGCGGTTTGAATTCATGGAACTCGCTGTCATCGACCACCCGGGCAATGATTTCCCGCACATCGTAGGGAATTTTTGGGTTGGCGCTGACCACCCCCGGAATTTCCTCGGGGCTGTAGCGTGGCGGCCTGACTGGCCTCACATCCGCGTAACAGTGCCTCGGCCAGTTGAACTTGCCGACAATTTCTCGAATCCTTGCTAACGCTTCGGCTTCGTCCTCGGCGAGATAATCACTCACGCCAGAAACTTTGCTGTGCATTTCCGCGCCGCCCAGCGTTTCGCCGTCGACTTCTTCGTTAATAGCCACCTTGACAATGGAGGGGCCGCCCAGATGAATACGGGCATTGCCTCTGACCATGATGTTTTCATCGGATAGCGCGGGAATATAAGCGCCACCTGCGGTGCAGCCGCCAAACACGGCGGAAATCTGTGGTAACCCCTGTGCCGACATATTGCACTGCCGGTAGAAAGTGTTGCCGAAATGCTCCTTGTCTGGAAAAACCCGATCCTGTTCCGGCAGGTAGGCGCCGCCGCAATCAACCAGATAAATACACGGCAAACGGTTTTGCTCGGCAATTTCCTGGGCGCGAACATGCTTCTTAACCGTCTCATGAAAAAATGAACCACCTTTGACGGTGGCATCGTTGGCGATGATGACACAGGGAACCGAACAAATTTGGCCGATGCCGGTGACAATGCCAGCTGAGGGTACTTCGTTGTTGTAGAGGCCGTAGGCAGCCAGGGCTGACAACTCCAGAAACGGCGTGTGGGGATCAATCAGGCGGTCGATACGCTCCCTGGGCAGCATTTTCCCCCGCTGCCGATGCCGGTCGATGAGTTTCTCGCGAATCCCGACGGCCGCTTCGCGCAGGTTTTCGCGCAAGCGCTGGAGCAGCTGCGCGTAGCGAGCACTGTTCTCCCGGTAACTTTCGGAACCGGTATTGATGCTGGATTGAAGACGACTCATGCAGGCTCTCTGAATTGGCACATCGGCCCGACGTGCCGGAGGGCTGAAGGTGATGCAAAACGGGCATCGAATCTAGCAAAAACACCTGTCTAATTCAACGCAAGATGTTGCGGTTGGGTCAGGAGGTTACCCTCAGCCAATGTTAAACCCGTCAAAATCAGGGTTACGCCTGCTATGTCGGCGCTGCTGGGTGTAGCAGCCCGGCCCTGGGGGTGGCGGTACTGCTAAACCGGTATATCATCGACCGCTCTACTAACTAAACACATAGGAAAATAAAGGGGACCCCAATGTCTGAAGAACTGGGTAGAAACTTAAAGCAGGAAGGTGATGTGGTTGTCATAGAAAAGCATGCCGACGACAGGATATGGGTGATAACCATGAATCGTCCCCATCGTATGAACGCCCTGGGTGACGGTATGGCAGGTTCACTGACCGAAGCCCTTGAGGCTTACCGCGATGATCGAAATGCCAGGGTTGCCATTATAACGGGGTCTGGCGACAAGGCGTTCTGCGCGGGTGCTGACCTGATTGAAACTTCCGAGTCCCATCAGGCCGCGGGTGACGGCAAGGCGAAACCCAGTCGGGGTATGGGGCGCCTTGGTTTTATCAATATGTCTGAAACGCTGAATCTGTGGAAACCGACCATCGCCGCGATCAATGGTTTTGCCATTGCTGGCGGTTTTATGGTGGCCATGCAATGTGATATCAGAATAATGGCGGAGCACGCCAAGGTCGGCATCGCCGAAACGCGCTGGAATATGCCCGGTGCCGCGTGGATGGCGCCGTTGACCCGCCAGATGCCGCTGGGCTGCGCCCTTGAGTTGACCATGTGGGGCGACACCAAGTACGACGCCCGGCGTTGCTACGACATCGGCTGGGCGCAGGCAGTGGTGCCTAAAGAGAAGCTGATGGAAGTGGCGATGGCCTATGCCGATCGCATGTTGGACATGGGGCCACGTTCAGTGAGTAACAACAAGGAGATGGTGTACCGGGGTGCTTATATGGACCCCCGTGACTCACATCGGTTTGGCACGGCGCTGGAGAAAAACCTGCAGGGTATGGCGGACAGCGTTGAAGGCCCGTTGGCGTTTTCAGAAAAGCGACGGCCAAACTTTAAAAATGCCTAGATCTGTGTGCGCTGAACGGTAGCCCCCGAGCTGTCGCTGCAATTTCCGGGCGACAGGCATGATTTAAATTCCGGGCCGACGTTTCGTCAACCTGGGCACCGCTTGCTGTTCCCCGATAGACCGATTGAGGTAAGCGGGGAACAGCTTAATAATTAGCCAGTTGCGTTTTACCAGATGCCGTTAGCTAGACGCGATTAACCGTGCCGTGCGGCGTTTTACTCTTTCACCTGCACGGTTATTTTCTTTGACAGCACTGGCGCCTGGTGTGGGACATGGTTTTGGTCACCCAGCAGTAGCTGCAAGGTATGCTGTCCCGGGGTCAGTTCGATCACCGCCTCAGTTTGTCCGCCGCCAAAGTGACGGTGCTGGTCGTCGGCAACGATGGTTGTATCCATCGCTGGCGGTGTTGCCAGGTCGATCAGCAGGTGGTGATGCCCGGTATTTGGGCGCTCTACTCCGGCTGGGGCGACGCCCATGCCGGTCAAGCCGAATTTGACGGTCAGTGGGCTGCTCACTTCATCGCCATCCTGGGGGGAGATAATATAAACCGACGCACCTTCTGGAGCTGGGGTAGCTGCTACCACGTTGCCAGTCAACATGCTGCTGGCCAGGATCAGGCTGCAGATACCCGGTACAGAAAAAATTGATTTCATCGTTGTGCCTCTGTGACGTTGGAAAATGGGTTTCAGTAAAATAGATTTCTACAGTGGCGTACTCGGACTTTGCCAACAGTTAGCCCGGTGAATTATGTGTTATCGCCACGGCAATTACGATGGTAAATCTTCGCAGCAAGTTGGGTTGCCGACCCTACGGCTTTTTGGTCATTCGCCAGTGCGTGACAAATACCAGCAGAGAAATAATGAAGGTGATAGCCACCTGGATCAGTGTTTGAACCGCGCTACGTTTTTCATTTGCCAGCAATGCCCCGTAACTATTGAGTCGCAGTTGTTTAAGTTCTGTAATGTCAGGCTTCACGGCTTGTTCCCCGTCGTCGCTACTATATAGCTCCCTGAGCGGGGCTGTGGCCGGAACCCCGGTGTTGTTAGTAATGAAGGGGTGACCCAGCGCCAGCCTGGGCCTGCCAAACCCGTAGAATGGGGATCCTTGAAAGGCGTCATTCGACCGGTGGGCGTTATAGATATGCGTGTCGATAGTCGTTTGCGGTGATACCAGCCTGACCAGGTTGTAGGCACCGATACCGGCACTTACGACGCCGCAGACCAGCGCTACAAAACACACAGCCAGACCATATAAGACGCG
>JBFJZC010000200.1:0-5611 GCA_041622295.1 Porticoccaceae bacterium | reverse complement strand
TCGGTATATGTTAGCGGTCGTGTTCACGGAGATATCCACGCTGATAGGCTGGTCGAACTTGCCACCGACTCGATAGTCGAAGGTAATGTCTACTACAACGTACTTCAGGTGGAAAAAGGTGCTCAGGTAAACGGCAATCTGGTGCAGGGCAAGCAGGTGCAGGAGGTTTCCAAAGCGGTCGAGCAATCGGATCAATCTGGCGGTTCAGGGCAGGCCAGTGCCGGTCTTCGCATAGCGCCAAAACAGGCGTAACGTTGTAATCGCTGGCCTGTGCCCCAATATTAACGGAACCTAATCGTATGTTGAAGACTATGCTCCAGGAGCAATTATGAGTGGTGCGGCAACTTTTACACCGAGCTCCATCAATATAACGACCAAGGCGGTTGCCAAGGTTAAAGGGTTGCTCGAGGAAGAGGGGAATCCTTCTCTAAAGTTAAGGGTGTTTGTTACTGGGGGCGGTTGCTCGGGGTTCCAGTACGGATTTTCGTTTGACGAGGGCGTCGCCGAAGATGATACCGCAGTTGAAAGTGATGGGGTGGTTGTGTTGGTTGACTCCCTGAGTTTTCAATACCTTGCCGGCGCAGAAGTCGACTACACGGAAGGTCTGGAGGGCTCACGATTCACTATCAATAACCCCAACGCTGCCACCACCTGTGGCTGCGGCGCTTCCTTTTCAGTGTGAGTGGCTAGTATCCGGTATGGCTGTCTGGGCACTGGATTGTCGTAGCAATAGATCGCCACGAACTTTAGTGATAGTGGCCGCTTTGACAGCCTTGTGGAGTTGCAGTATTTTTGCTGCGAGCTCGGCGCAGAATGCCAGTGGAGTGAATCTGGGCGTGCCTGGTTACCTTGCGCGTATTGAACAGGATAATCCGCAGGAGGTGGAGCGAGCGCTGCGCAAAGCCGAACAGTATTACCTCGATAATGGAATGAATCCAGCACTGCCTGCGATAGCGTTTGTCCTGCATGGACCTGAGGTGGAGATCTTTTTCAGGGCGAACTATGCACGCTATAAACCGATCGTTGATTTGGCGGCTCGGTTGTCAGCTTTTAATATTGTTGACATCAAAATCTGCCGTACTCGTCTCCGATTTCTAGAGGCGCCAGCCAGCAGTTTGTTTCCGTTCGTGGGTACAGTGCCATTCGGGCCGTCCGAAATTGAACGGCTTACTGACCAGGAAGGATTCGTTCAGTTTTAGTTGGTTCACAGGCGGATGTGTTGAGTGCGAATTCAGCGTTGCCGTGAGTCTGTTTATATTCTGTTGAGCCTGCCCGGATATATTCCTCCGAGGACAACTTCTCTGCTCGCGCCAGTTACCGCTGGGAGGTTGCTCGGCAGGTTGAGTAAGGTACGTTGCGCAAACCAGGCAAAAGCCAGCGCTTCAACTTGATGCGGGTCAACGCCCAGGTTTGCGGTGCTGGCAACAGGTATGGGGGCCAGAGCCGCTTGTATGCTTCGCATCAGTGCCTCATTAGAAGCGCCGCCGCCAGAAATGTAGACTTCATCGGTTGTGCCGGGCAGCATTGTAATACTTGTCGTGATGGAATTAGCGGTTAACGCCAGTAGCGTGGCCTGTACATCGCCCGCGGACAGATTTTGATCCGCACTGGCTAGCACTTGATTTAGCCACTGTTCGTTAAAGGCTTCGCGCCCCGTACTTTTAGGCGGTAACTTAGCAAAAAATGGGTGTTTGAGGAGCGTTTTAAGTAAGGAAGGGATCGGTGTGTGGCTGGCGGCCCATGAACCCATATCGTCAAAAGGTCTGTTGAGGTGCCTGTCGATCCAGTAATCCATCAGTCGATTACCGGGCCCCGTATCGAATCCCAAAGCTTCGCCATGCGCTGGTAACCAGGTAACATTAGCCATGCCGCCGACATTAACGATTGCGCGATTCTTTCCCTCATGCTGGAAAGCGTATTGGTGGAATGCGGGTGCTAGAGGGGCGCCCTGGCCTCCGACCGCCATGTCAGCTCGCCGAAAGTCCGCAACGGTAGTAATACCGGTTCGCGCAGCAATGATATTCGGGTCACCGATCTGCAGTGTGAAAGCATGCGGGTGTTGCTCGCTAGCGGGTCGATGACGGATGGTCTGGCCGTGACTGCCGATGCCGCTGATCGCTGTATGCGGTACCTCGGCAGCGGTTAGCAAGGTGGATACGGCATCAGCAAATAGCTCGCCCAACTGATGGTCGCTTTTTCCAAGGAGGTCTATGTTGTCGCCGCCCGGGATGGCTAGGCCAGCAAGTTGCCTGCGCAAGTTCTCGGGTATGGCGTGGCTGTGCCAGCGGAGCACTTTTGCCGGATGGGTGGGGCTAAATTCGGCCAGCACAGCGTCGACAGCGTCCATGCTGGTGCCCGACATGAGCCCGACATACAAGCTCGATTTGGCCTTCGCCATTGTTGTTAATCGCTTAGGGTATTAAGCGCTACCTGCGTAGCCTGGAGTTGCTTCAATTTGGCGAGCAGAGGAACCGATTGTGCCATGAATTTGCTGCGTTGGTTGGCTGCTATCGGACTGGCTTCGGGGAGTTTGACTGTTCTGGGGTTGTGATGAACGCCGTTGACGAGAAACTCGTAATGTAAGTGAGGGCCTGTGGCGTACCCGGTGGAGCCAACCGTGCCGATGACGCGCCCCTGCTTGACCATTTGTCCCTGTCGGACTGTGCGTTTGTCCAGATGAAGGTATTTGGTAACAAAGTTTTGGCGGTGTTGCACAAATACATAATTGCCGTTCGGTCGACTGTAGCCGGAAGCGATAACTTTGCCCTCGCCGGCGGCATAAACTGGTGTGCCACGAGGGGCGGCGTAGTCGACGCCACGATGCGCTTTAATGTATTTATGGATGGGGTGTAACCTACGCATATTGAAGTCTGAGCTAATTCGAGTGAAATCAAGCGGTGCGCGCAGGAAAGCTTTTTTCATCGGCTTGCCATCTGGGGCGTAGTAGGTCGATGAGCCGTCACCATCTCTAAATAGCACCGCCTCGAAGGTTTTCCCCTGGTTGGTAAAGGTGGCAGCGAGAATATCACCATTGCCGACCTTCTCTCCCTGGAGGTATTGTTCCTCATAAATTACGCTGAATGTATCGCCGCCGCGAATATCCAGAGCAAAGTCGATATCCCAGCCAAAAATATTGGCCAATTCCATTATTTTGGCTTCGCTTAGCCCTGCTCGGCTAGCGTCGAGAAACAGGGAGTTGTCGATACGGCCTTGCTTGAAGGCTGGAATGATCTCCGGTGTGTAAAGAACTTTCTCGCCTTTAAAGCCAGCTTCATCGCGTGTATACAGGTAGTGTTCCAGCTTCGATCGAGAATATTTCACCTCGGCGAGCTGGCCGTTATCGCCAAGCGCCGCCGCGATTGTCTCACCCGGCTTTAAGCTCTTCAGGTGGGAGGCTTCCTGGCTCGCGTTTGCGACCGCATAGACGTCCGACTCAGTCAGCCCGAGGCGCTTGAATGCTGAAGTCAGGTTATCGCCGTTGACCAGCGTGGTTGGCCGCCAGTTGTGCTCGGGGTGCTCGATAGTCGGGGTCGCTAAACCGACATCCGAGGTAGCCTTTGATTGGTTGTTTGCCGCACGTAGGTCATTACTTTCTTGTGACTGGTTGACCTGCGGTAACCCGTGCGCTACATAATCGGTCTCGGTCTCGGTCTCAAAGTCGGGCAGCTCCACAGCAAGTATCTGGCGCTTGGCCTCGACATTTTCCGAGGGGATCAGCGATAGGAGAATTACGGTGCTAAAAGCAACCGCACCAGCTGCCGCGAGGTGTGCGCGTGGCAATGATGTGGCAAACAGGTTTTGCCAGAAGGCGTGGCGTTTTTTTGTAGGTTCCATGCGGGTGTTCTTTAATTTTCCTAAGTATGGGTTATAACCCGTGGAGTTATAACAAAAAAGAGATGAGTGTTAAAGGCAAAAAACCAAATTGTGAGGCTTGGCGCCACTTGTTTTTGAGTTGGGATAATGTATGGTTTGCCGTCTTTTTTGGCTGCCAAGAATGAGTGGGATTATGACTGAAAGCGGTTTCTCTTTACTAGCAGATTTAAACCGTCGCGGGCTTGTTGCACAAATGACCAGCGGAGAGGAGCTCTCGCCGCATCTCGACGAATCGCGGGTGGTTTACTGCGGCTTCGATCCGACGGCCGACAGTTTACATATAGGCAGCCTGGTGCCGTTGTTGGCGCTGCGGCGTTTCCAGCTCGCTGGGCATAAGCCGCTGGTGTTGGTTGGTGGGGCTACTGGCCTGATTGGTGATCCTAGTCACAAAGCCGAGGAGCGGCAGTTAAACACTCCCGACATGGTTGCGCATTGGGTGGCGCGCCTCAGGCAGCAGGTTCCCAGATTCCTCGATTTCGATGAGGGTGGTGCTGGAGCGGTCGTTGTCAATAACCTGGATTGGGTGGGGCAGATCTCTGCGCTCGATTTTTTGCGCGATGTGGGGAAGCATTTTTCGGTTAATGCAATGGTAAATAAGGAGTCAGTCAGACAGCGCATTGAGCGGGAAGGGACGGGCATATCATTTACTGAGTTTTCTTATTTGCTGCTGCAGAGTTTCGATTTTGCTGAATTGTATCGGCAGTATGGGTGTACTGTACAGATCGGAGGATCCGATCAATGGGGCAATATTACAGGGGGTATTGACCTGGTCAGGCGGTTACACCAGGCGCAGGTGTTCGGCTTAACTTTGCCTTTGATCACGAAGGCCGATGGCACCAAATTTGGTAAAACTGAAGCGGGTACAGTTTGGTTAGATGGTGCCAAAACATCGCCTTATGCGTTTTATCAGTTTTGGATCAATACTGCTGACGACGATGTCTACAGGTTTTTGCGGTTTTTCACTTTTTTGGCCGTGGATGAGTTATTGGAGATAGAGCGTGTGGATATGGAGAGTCGAGGGAGAAAAGCTGCACAGACGATCCTGGCCAAAGAGGTGACCCGGTTGGTTCACGGGCCAGGGGGGTTGGCCGCAGCGGAGCGTATCTCCGAGGCGTTATTTTCTGGCCGATTTAGCGACATGACCGAGGGTGACCTGGAGCAATTGGCGTTGGATGGCATGCCCAGCACTGCAGTTTCCGGTGCCGAAATTTCTCTTGTAGAAGCTCTGGTGTCAACAGGGTTGGCGATGACGCCTCGCGGCGAGATAACGCAGGGGCAGGCACGTAAGTTTATTCGGGATGGTGCGATTCAGGTCGACGGGCAGCTGCCTGCAGATCAGGAAGCGGTATTGCAGCGCCGTGATGCGCGGTTCGGCCGCTTCCATGTGTTGCGGCGAGGGAAAAAGAATTTTCATCTCCTGCAATGGGTATAAGGACCGTGGATTCATAGCCTTAGCTGCCCCGCGTTGTATGCAGCGGGACAAACTTTAGCACTCGAGTGCAAAAGTTTGTTGACAGCACGTATTGAATCGCTAGAATGCGCGCCTCGCTTGAGCGGTTACGCCTATCAAGCGGAGTGTTTTGGCGGTTTGAAAGAGTATTAAAAATCGCGAAAACAGTTGACTAAACGGCTGCAGTCAGTAGAATACGCAGCCCGCTCAAATGAGCGAACGTTCTTTAACAAATTGATCAGGCAAAGCGTGTGAGTGCTTGCTGAAATGATTCAGGTGACAACGAAT
>JBFJZC010000199.1:0-5641 GCA_041622295.1 Porticoccaceae bacterium | reverse complement strand
TGATCCCGAAGAAATGTGGGAAGAAGGTGAAGTCATGTTGGGTTTTGATGCTCAGGAACGCATGGTTCAGCAGTTATCAGAAGATTATGTTGAGAAAGTCGTGTGGGGCTCAAACTACCCGCAGCAGGATACCACCAGCGCCTGGGAGGCCATTCAGCTATTAACTGATGCCGGGGTAAAGGAAGCCACCATCGCGCGTATGTTAGGCGGTAACGCCGCCGCGCAATTTGGTATTACGCCCATTCAGGCTGTTTGATCTTAGATATTTTGATCCCGTAAGCATAATGGCCTTGGGAAAGAGGAATAAGCTATGCACGATTTAATTATCAGAGGCGGCACTATTGTTGATGGAACCGGCGGGCCGAGGTTTACCGGGGATATCGCCATCGACGATGGCAAGATCACCGCAGTGGGTGAGATTGTCGCCGACGCCAAAGAAATCATGGACGCTGCCGGCCTGCTGGTCACACCAGGCTGGGTAGACATTCATACCCATTACGATGGGCAGGCGACCTGGGACCCACTGTTAACACCATCCTGCTGGCACGGGGTGACCACGGCGGTGATGGGGAACTGCGGCGTCGGTTTCGCGCCGGTGGCGACTCACCATCGCAACTGGATGATTGAGCTAATGGAATCCGTCGAGGATATTTCCGCCGATGCATTAAAGGCTGGTATCGACTGGCAGTGGATCAGTTTTCCAGAATATCTCGACGCGCTGGACAGCATGCCCAGGGCCATCAATGTGGGTGCCTACGTGGGCCACTGTGCATTGCGGACTTTCGTTATGGGCGACCGTGGTGCTCAGGATGTCGATCCAACAGAGGACGAAATTAAACAGATGGCAGACCTGATGTCCGAGGCGATGCAGGCCGGTGCCCTGGGCTTTTCCACGTCGCGTACGGCCATTCACCTGACGCCCAGTGGTGACCCCATTCCGGGTACCTTCGCCAAAGAAGCGGAGTTAATGGCCATCGCTCACGCGGTGGGCGGTTACGGAAGGGGCCTGCTCGAATTTATTGCTGCCGGGGTGGAAACCGGCGACCCGGTGGCCCAGGAAAGCGAAATGGCCTTGATGCGGAAACTGTCCATCGAGGCCGGTTGCCCGATCACCTATTTAACTGCGCAAATTGGTAAAGATCCCAACCTGTGGCGCGAATCCTTCCGTCTGGCAGAGGCGGCCAATGCCGCAGGCGCGACGCTCATCCCCCAGATATCCTGTCGACCGGTGGGTATGTTGTTTAGTTTTGAAAGTGAAAACCCCTTTGCTCGCTACCCCAGTTTTATTGAACTGAAGGGTCTATCGCAGCCAGAGCGGTTGGCCGCATTGCGCAATCCGGAGGTGAAAGCCCGAATTCTGGCGGATAAGGACCCGGCGCCCACCGCCTGGACCAATATTTTTGCAAACCCCTGGCGACTGACCTTTGCGCTGGGTGATAAACCCAATTACGAGCCGGATCCAGAGACTAATGTCAGCATACTGGCGAAGAATCAGGGGCGTGAGCCCGCTGAGCTGGCCTATGATCTGATGCTGGAAAATGCGGGTCAGGCCTTCCTGTTTTATGCCTCCGCAGGCTTTTCGGAAGGCAATCTCGATGCGACCCGGGAGATGTTGCTGAGCCCGACGTCCATGGTCGGTGGCAGCGATGGTGGTGCCCACTGTAATTTCATCGTCGACGCCGGGGTGCCTACTTATATGCTGACTCACTGGGCGCGGGACAGGAAGGAGGGTTTGCCACTGGAATGGGTGGTGCGCAAACAGTCCCGCGACACTGCGCGACGCAATGGTATTACCGATCGTGGAGAATTGCTTCCCGGTCAGCGCGCTGATATCAACTTAATTGATCTGGATCGCTTGACGAGTCTGGCCCCAAAAGTGGTCAATGATCTGCCAGCTGGCGGTCGCCGCCTGATTCAACGGGCAGAAGGTTACGTGGCGACGCTGGTAGCGGGTCAGGTCATCATGAGGAATGGCGAAGACACGGGAGCAAGACCGGGTACGGTGGTCAGACTTTCACGCATGGCGTAGCGTTGACTAACGCATGGTGCCGGAAGCCGATTTTGCAATCCCGGCGCCATAAAGCATACTTGGGAGCATCAGTTTTGAATTCGTATGTGGCAGAACAGAAGCCGGCGATTACAGCGGTGAACAGATTGTGGTGATCAGGTTTCGGTAATTAGACCAGTAGCCATCGAATAAACTAAATTTTCAGACTATTAAAATCCAACTTTTTATATAAAGAGGTATTAATCATGACGAGCACAAAACCTTATTCAACCGATCCAGCGGAACTCGGCTTTGACCCAAATGTATTGCGCGAGAAGTATAACTACGAGCGCGATAAGCGTATTCGCAAAGAGGGATTTGGTCAGTATCGCGATGCCAAGGGCGAGTTGGCTGAGTATATGATCGATCACTATGCCAAACCCATTGCGCGCGAGCCGTTAACTGATGAAGTGGAATTCGCTATCATCGGTGGTGGTTATGGCGGCCTGCTGGCCGGCGCTCGCCTGCGCGAGAAAGGTGTTGAAAGTATTCGTATGATTGATAAGGCCGGTGACTTTGGTGGCACCTGGTACTGGAACCGTTATCCCGGCGCCCAGTGCGATATCGAAGCCTATGTCTATATGCCATTACTGGATGAGTTGGACTACGTCCCTACTGAACGTTATGCCCACGCGCCGGAATTATTGCAACATAGCATTAATATTGCCAAGCATTACGACCTGTACAAAGATACCTGTTTCCAGACTGAAGTTACTGAAATTAACTGGGATGAGAATATCAAACGCTGGATTATCCACACTAATCGTGGCGATGCGATGAAGGCTCAGTATATTGCCATGGCTAATGGTCCGTTAACGCGCCCGAAGCTGCCCGGTATTCCCGGTGTTGAAAAGTTCAAGGGCCACACCTTCCACACCAGCCGCTGGGATTATGATTACACTGGCGGTAGCTGCGAAGGCGGCATGACTAACCTGAACGATAAGCGCGTAGGCATTATTGGCACCGGCGCCACGGCCATTCAGTGCATTCCCCATCTCGGTGAAGACGCCAGGGCGCTGTTTGTATTCCAGCGTACACCGACGTCTGTGGATGCCCGGCATAACGCACCCACCGACCCGGCATGGAAAGCTAAATTAACGCCTGGCTGGCATAAACGGCGTGTGGAAAACTTTAACAACACACTGGGTGGCGCCTATACCGATGATGACATGGTCGGCGATGGCTGGACCGATATATTCCGCAACATCGGCGGTATTGTTGTTGGTGATGTCAATGATTTAACCGAGGAACAAAAAGACGAAGTCTTTGAGCTGGGTGATTTCCAGAAGATGCAGGAAATTCGCGACCGTGTAGATGCGATTGTTGAAGATCGGGAAACTGCGGAAAGGCTCAAGGCTTACTACCGGCAGTTCTGTAAGCGCCCCGGTTTCCACGATGAATATCTGCAAACCTATAACCGCCCCAGTGTGACATTGGTGGACACCAACGGGCAGGGCGTCGATGAAATCACCGAGAAAGGCGTTATTGTCGATGGCGTGGAATATGAAGTGGATTGCCTGATTTTCAGCACCGGCTTTGAAACGGGAACCAGCTATACGAGCCAGTCCGGGTATGACTTGATTGGCAAAAATGGCATCAAGTTGAGTGAGAAATGGGCCAACGGTCTCCGTACCCACCACGGTTTAACCACTCATGGCTTCCCCAACTGCTTTGTTCTCGGTTTCACCCAGACCGGCGTCACACCGAATGCGACGCATATGCTCGACGAGCAGGCCAGTCAAATGGCCTATATCGTTAACGAAGCAAGAACGAGGGGTGCGCAAACGGTAGAGGCTACTCAGGAAGGGGAAGATGAGTGGTGTGCTATCTGCGATAGCTACGGCGATAAAACCGAACAGCTGCTTATCCAGTGCACACCTGGTTACTACAACAACGAAGGTGGTGGCTCCAACAAAAATGGCTTTATTTCGGGCCAGTATGGCGGCGGCGCCGTTAAATTTTTCAAGATCCTGAAAGATTGGCGCGAAAAAGGGGACCTTGAGGGGCTAGAGATCAAGTAGCGGGTTGTCGGAATAAGCTTCCGGCTTTGTACGGAGGCTTGCTGAAATAACAGAAGATTGGCCCCGGCTGCAGAGATAGTACCCGGGGCTTTTTTTGCCCGGCTATAACTTATCCAGCCATAAGTTACCTTACCTGTTCACCATGAGGTAGCGCATGCAACCTGTTAGCGCCCTTCGCAATACGAACGGTCTATTATAAAGTCGATAAATCGATACATTACCAGGGAGATACAATGATGAGTAATGAACCATTGAAGAAATTTGCCGATTTTCCACCAGATAGCCCAGTTGCCCAAAAGCTGGCTTCAGGCAAGCTGGGTTTTGATCCCGATGCCTTGCGTGAAAAATACGCCTATGAGAGGGACAAGCGAGTCCGGCCCGAGGGCTTCGCCCAGTATCAGGAATTGAGCGGTGAGCTCGACGTTTTCGATGATGACCCGTTTGTTGAACCCGGTTTTACCCGTGATCCGGTGGAAAAAGAAGTCGATGTGGCCATTATTGGTGGCGGCTTTGGTGGACTACTGGTTGGCGCGCATCTACGTGAAGCTGGAGTGGAGAGCATTTGCTGCATCGAAAAGGGCGGTGATTTTGGCGGCACCTGGTACTGGAACCGCTACCCCGGTGCTCAGTGCGATGTCGAGTCCTATCTCTACCTGCCCCTGCTCGAAAAGCTTAATTACATGCCCAAAGAAAAATATTCATTTGGCCCAGAGATTCTCAATCACAGTCTCGCCATCGCCAGGGAATACAAGCTTTACGACGGCGCGCTGATGCAGACCGGAGTAACTGACATGCGTTGGGACGAAGACAGCCGCCGCTGGATTGTTGCCACTGATCGGGGAGATGTGATTAAAGCCCGTTTCGTACCTATGGCGACCGGCATATTAAGTAAGCCAAAGTTGCCACGTATAGCCGGAATTACCTCATTCAAGGGCCATACCTTCCACACCAGTCGCTGGGATTTTAAATACACTGGCGGCGACACCAGCGGCAACCTGACCGGCCTCAAAGACAAGCGGGTAGGTATTATTGGCACCGGCCCTACGGCTTTGCAGTGCATCCCTGCTTTAGGTGAGTGGTCGAAGGAGCTGTATGTCTTCCAGCGCACACCTTCAGCGATCGATGTTCGCGGTAATCATCCAACCAACCCAAAATGGGTGGCGTCACTGCAGCCCGGCTGGCAGGCACAAAGGATGGAAAATTTCAACATCATCACCAATGGCGGTTATCAGGAAGAGGATCTGGTAAATGATGGCTGGACCGATCTCTTCGGCCGTCAGATCGGTGCCATGAGAGACAACGAAGCTCGCAAGAGCATGTCCGCCGATGAAAAGGCGGCATTGAAAGAAATTGCTGACTTACAGAAGATGGAAGAGATTCGCGCGCGCGTTGACGCCATCGTGGTCGATAAAGAGACTGCCGCCAATCTTAAGGCCTATTACCGGCCTTTCTGCAAGCGGCCCTGCTTTCATGATGATTACCTGAAAACCTTTAATCGCCCGGGCGTGACGCTTGTCGATACCGATGGTCGAGGTGTTGAAGAAATCAATGAAAAAGGCGTCGTTATTGACGG
>JBFJZC010000198.1:0-5775 GCA_041622295.1 Porticoccaceae bacterium | reverse complement strand
GCCTGCAGGGCAACCGTTTGCAAATTAAGTCGGCTAATGGCCTCGACAAAATCTATATCTTCAACATTTGACTGGGCTTCACGCATCTGCAGGATGAAATCTTCGTTGACCTGAGACTGGCTGTCGATGTTGTTGAGCCGTGTGCCAATGCGCGTACGTACCGCCAGCACATTTTCCACGGCCTGGTCGAGGTTGTTCAGCTGTCGATTGACTTCGTTGTGCAGTTGCGCCCGACCCAGCGGGCTGTCATCGCCAGCGGCGAAAGCCGTAGCCAGCTTATCCAGCGTGGTAAACAGATCCTGACGCGCGGCGGGTTTGACGGTAAAGCTGTCGCCATTCGCCGGTACACCAGCAAACGAAATGGCGGCACCGTTAAAACTGATGGTGCCACCCGCACTGTAAGTGCCGCTGGCGACGACGCCACTGGCCACCCCACTCACCTGGTAGGTGACCGGATCAGTAGGCACTAACTGAGTAAAACTGACGGTATAGGTATCCGCCACAAAGGCACCATCGAGCGCTGTGGTGCCGGCAATCGCGCTCCCCGCATTAGCCGGGTTATCGGTGACGGTGTAGACGCCGTTGCCGGTGCTGATGAGCTGGAACACTGCGGCGCCGGAATCTCCAGTCGGCACCTGCACACCCGGCCCGATTTGCATAAAGCTCTGTCCCTGATCACCGCTATAGACCAGTGCGCCGCCACTGAAGGCAAAGGGCTGGTTGTTGGTCTGGAAACCGGCAAAAAGATAGTCGCCATTGGCATCCCTGGTGTTACCCAGCGCCAGCAGCTCATCGAGGCGGGTACGGATTTCAGCGGCAATACTCTGCCTGTTTTCCGTGTTCAACACGTCGTTGCTGCCCTGTATGGTGAGCTGACGAACCCGCTGAAGAATATTTTCTACTCCGACCAGCGCGTTTTCCTCCAGCGATAACTGAGTAGTAGCCAGGTTGCCATTGCGCTCATATTGCTCGACAGTGGCGATTTGGGCTTTGATATCAAGAACCCGCGCCGCGCCCGCTGGGTCATCGGAGGGTTTGTTGATGCGCTTGCCGGTGGATAATTGCAACTGGGTTTCGCTCAGCTTGCTCTGCTGATTAAGAATAGCGGTTACGCCCTGCTGGAAAATTTGATTCGTGGACAGTCTCATGTGCCCTACCTCCCCGTGGCGTTAAGCAAGGTCTGGAACAGTTCGTCGGCGGTAGCCACCACCTGAGCTGCCGCCTGATAGGCCTGCTGAAAGCGCAGCAGATTGGCCGCCTCTTCCTCCAGATTAACGCCCGACACCGAATCCCGTGCACTGATCGCCCGATCCTTAAGCAGCGTTTCGGTTTCCAGTCCAGACTGAGCCTGGCGCGTGGTAACACCGACATCGGCAACCAGTTGCCCGTACAGCTCGGCGTAACTCGCCGTACCGCCACTGAACTGCTGTTTACTCTGTAAACCGGCCAACAACAAAGCGTTGCGGTTATCACCGGCCGCACCCGTGTTCGACACCACAGTAATGGTATCGCCAGCCTGAGGGATGCCCGACAGCGTGAAACTTAAGCTACCGAAACCAGCCAGACTAAAGGACTTGCCACCACTCTCGGTGGCTGGGTTATAGGCCAGGGGTCCGGCGGGGCCGCCACTGACATCGTAACCCGGCACACCGGAGCCAAGCGCATCGGGGTTGAACGTCAACGTTATCGGTGTCGCCAAAGGCAAACCAGCTGCGCTATTGACCACCAGTTGGCTGAGCGCGCCACTGCCGGTATTGGCAAGCGCTACATCGCTACGCACCGGCACAGCGGCAGCGATTTGTCTGGCGTCGAACAGCTTCACAGCAAATTGCCCAGCGGCATCATGAACCGGGCGTACCAGAAAAGTATCCCCAGCAGCCGGGCTGCCCGACGGTGTAATCGTTATGCCATCTATCGCAAATGGCCCAGCACCAGTGGTAACGGTGTTGTCGGAGAGGCGGGTTAACCGCCATTGCGTACCGGTGTAGGACATCCGATAGTCCGTGGCCTCCAGTGCAGTGACGTCGTTCAGACTCACCGCTACCGAAGCGCTACCTGTATTGTTTCCGCTGGCCACCACGGTGGGGTTGAGCACTGCAAAAAGATTCCCGCCCATTGCGTTATTTAGATCCATGCCCCGCCGATGCTGGGCATTAAACGTTTCACTCAGACTAAAGGCCACCCGACCCAGCTCATTACGTGCCGGATCAATTACCCGCGAGCGAAAATCAACAAGCCCCTGCAGTTCACCGCCGGTAATCAAGTTGGTCACGCTCACCGACGTCCCATTAACCCCAGTAATACCGATTTCGAGCTGGCCTGGAGACGAGGCGCTGGGGGATACATTTAGCTTTTGGGCGTTACCACCAATCACCAGCGGCTGGCCGGTACCGATCATGACATCGACGGTGCCGTTCTTTTGCTTCATGACGGAAATGCCGGTTTTCTCAGCAAGGAGGCCCAGCAGCCGGTCACGCTCGTCAAGCAAATCGTTGGGGGGACGGCCCGCTGAGGCGGCGGAGGCTCGTGCCATTTCAACGTTAAGCCTGGCTATACGGCTGGCAAGATCGTTTATTTCTCCAACCACCACGGTCGCGCGACTGCTGGCTTCCGCATCGAGACTGGCAAGGCTCTTGTCCAGAAACTGGAACTTGCCAGCCAGATCCTCGGCGTGAGCCAAAAGAATTTCACGTTCAGTAACGGAGCCAGGATTGTTGGCGACCGCCTGCATGGAATCAAAAAATTTCTGTAAAGAACCGGTCAGACCGGTGCTGGCATCACCCAGCAGATCATCGACCCGCGTGGCCATGCCAGCGTAAGTGTCGTAATAGCCAAGACTGGAGGTCCGCGTTATGACCTGATCCGCCAGAAACTGATCGTAGGCCCGCTGAACCGTGGCGACCTGAACACCGCTGCCGATATAGTGACCGCCACTAAGTTGTGGGATCAGGGTGTCAAACTCGGTCAGCTGGCGACTGTAGCCATCGGTATTGACGTTGGCAATATTGTGGCCAGTGGTATTCAGCGCCTGCTGTAAGGACAGCAACGCAGACGTACCTATACCCAGTATATTAGCCATCGCATGGTTCCCTCTCGGACTGCTCCCTGGTTAACCGCTCCCCAGCGAGGTTCAGCCGTTTTCCTTCATCCGTCACGGCAGCACCGCCGGACAACCATTGGCGCTCGATCCCGCTTGCGGAACACTCGTAGTAGCTACAGTAGCGACGTTTCATCAGAATTCTTTAAGGCGAGGACCGACGGCATCTGGTCCAGCTGCTGTTTAATGGACAGAATTTTGCTGGCATAGGCAGGATCAGTGGCGTACCCGGCAGCCTGTAAACCCCTGGCAAAGTGCGCGTCGCTGCCAGTACTCGCCAGCACATCGCTGTACCGTGGGTTGCCGCGCAAAAATTCTACGTAATCGTTAAATGAATCAGCAGGCGACTCATAGGCCTTAAACCTTGCGTACTCTTTTGCTGCCACACCATTGCGATACTCCAGCGTTAGCCGCGTTACCTTGCTCCCCGGCCAGTCTTCGCTCGCCTTAATGCCAAACAGGTTAAAACTGTTTGTGCCATCCCTGTGTTTAATGATTTTTTGACCCCAACCGGTCTCCAGTGCCGCCTGTGCGATCAGCAGGTTTTCGCTAACCCCCAGCTCCGCGGCCGCTTTGGCTGCGTGCTGACGAATACCTTCAACAAAACCTTCTGGCCCTGATGGTGTCCAGCGCCGATTGCCGCCGACACCAGGCAGTTGCAGGCCCACGGTACTGCCGACTCTCTCGCCCGGATCTGCCGCCCCGGGATTTACAGCGTTCACAGCCACAGCGTTATCGACCACTCGATTAACCGTCAATGCTGCCAGATTCAGGCCACGCGAAGCGGTAAAGGGACTGGCTGCAGACTCACCTGCACCACCTGAGCTAATGAGCCCTTCTACGCCATCGCCAATACTCGGCGCTGCATCGCTATCATGATCAGCATCCTCTACCGGGGCAGCGTTGCCACCCAGTTGCCGCTCAATCATCTCAGCGAGCCCAATACCGCCTCGATGCGACATATCGAGGGCAATCTGTTGATCGTACATTTCCTGATACATGGTCATCTGACTGCTGTCGAAAAGGCCGCCTTCCGGCACCGTATCGCGCATCGATTTCAACATGATTTGAATAAAAATGGACTCAAACTGCTTGGCAACTTCTTTGCTTGCGCCAGCAGCGTCCTGACGGGCTTCGGCGCGCAATTGCGCAAAGCCGCTGAAGTCGTGATAGCTAGTCTGCACACTCATTGACAAGACCTAGATGACTGTCAATTGGGCGCGCAGCGCACCGGCTTGCTGCAGCGCTTCGAGAATCGCGACCAGATCACCCGGTGCCGCACCAACCTGATTAACCGCTTTGACGATGTCGTTGAGGCTAACACCCGGGTTGAGAAGAAACATACGATTTTGCTCTTCCTCGACAGTAACGGTCGACTTAGGCACCACCACAGTGTCACCGCGGCGGGCGAAGGCTTCAGGCTGACTAACGCCGATATCCTCAGAAATGGACACAGTGAGGTTGCCGTGAGCCACGGCAACCGGCATGACCCTGACATGGCTGCCTATTACAATGGTGCCGGTTCGCGCATTGATAACGATACGCGCTGCGGCTTCGCCAGGTTCAATAACGATATTTTCGACCATCGACACAAACGCGACCTTCTGCGCCGCATTACTCGGTGCCCGCACCTGTATAGAAGTACCATCCAGGGGTAAGGCGATGTTGGGACCCAGCACGTCATTAATTTTTTCGGCCAGCCGCTGGGCGGTAGTAAAATCCGCCATGTTGAGGTTAAGCACCAGGTCACCACCCTGCGTAAAGGGCGATAACACCGCTCGTTCAACAGTCGCCCCATTGGGAATGCGCCCGGCGCTGGGCACATTAACCGTAACCCGTGAACCATCACTGCCTTCGGCGCCAAACCCGCCCACAATAAGATTACCCTGGGCGATTGCGTAGGTCTGACCATCGGCGCCTTTCATGGGCACCATCAACAAAGCGCCACCGCGCAGACTTTTCGCATTACCGATGGATGACACGGTGATATCAATGGTCTGCCCAGGCTTGGCAAATGCGGGCAGATCCGCATGCACCATCACCGCAGCAACATTCTTTAGCTGAGGATTAACATTTGGCGGCACCACAACGCCCAGCTTGGCCAACATACTTTTTAAACTCTGCACGGTAAATGGCGCCTGAGTGGTCTGATCACCGGTACCGTTGAGGCCGATCACCAGACCGTAACCGATCAGCTGATTGTTGCGCACCCCTGCCACTGTGGCGAGATCCTTGATCCGCTCCGCCTGCGCGGCCACGCCACAGAGCAGCAGGCCCAGTAAGGCGACTGTTTTCGCTACCGACAGAAAGCAGGGTTTTAGATATTGCATGGGAGCACCTATACGTAGAGTGACAACGGCAAGACGCGGCATAAGGCTTCTCAGAATGGCCATAGCGGGCTCATAAAGAACCGCACCAGCCAGCCGGTCACGTTTGCCTCGCTAGGTGCGCCGGTACCGCCGTAAGAAATTTTTGCATCAGCTATCTGGGTGGAAAGCACCGTATTGTCGGACGACACATCGACCGGGCGCACCAGGCCTTTGAGCCTGATAAACTCGCTGCCCTGATTGATCTGTATCCATTTTTCGCCCTGCACCTGCAGGTTACCGTTCGGCAACACGCCCGCGACCGTGACCGCGATACTGCCGCTGAGCTTGTTGCTCTGATTACTTTTTCCT
>JBFJZC010000197.1:0-5795 GCA_041622295.1 Porticoccaceae bacterium | reverse complement strand
CAGTAGGAAATATTAATTCACTCGTTGAGGAATAAAATTTCATTGCTTATACTCCCGCGCAAATTTGCTCACACCGAGTTTCGGCCAGGGACAAAAGTGGATAATAAAAATAAGGTTCGGGGTCTTAACGCCGGAACTGCTCTACTAATTCTCACAGTGTCCGCCAATATTTGCGCAGATGATCTAATTTCAGAAGCAGATTACCTCGACCTCATTCCAAGCGTCGTCTCAGCAACCCGCCAGGAATTGCCGTTAACTTCGTCACCCTCATCGGTCACCATTATAAGCAGGGCAATGATTAAGGCACTGCCGTCAACCAATCTCGCGGATGTTTTCAAACTGGTTCCTGGATTCCAGGTATTTTTTGCCAATGGCTCGATGCAGGCGGTCACAGCTAATGGCCAAAGTGACCGCTTCCCTCGTCGTCTAGAAATAAGGGTCGATGGCAGAACGGTATTTACACCGATCAACTCGTCCGTTTCGTGGGAATCGTTGGGGCTCGATCTTAATGACATTGATCACATTGAGGTGGTCCGCGGATCCAATATTGCCGCCTATGGCGCCAACGCCGCTCAGGGCGCCATAAATATTATTACCCGCGACCCCCTGTCGGACAGGGGTACCGAGCTAACCCTGACGGGTGGCGGTTGGGACACTCGTAATCTCAGCCTCCGCCATACTGTCCAGCTCGACAGCGCCGCCATGACTGTACGGGCCAAATATCGTGAAAACACCGGCTTTGATAACCTCGATGACCAAAGTTACGTTGACAGCCTCGCAGTGCAGGGTGTCTATACGCCCAACTTGACGAACGAGCTGCGCTGGGAAGCGGGCTATAGCGATGGCAACTTCGGCTTTGGTGACGGCGACCGGCCTGAAGAGTTCACCGACGAAGATATCGCAACACATTGGTTAATGCTGGAATGGACGCATCGGCGAGATGAGCAACTTTTTAAATCGCGCTTTTCGGCTAACACCGGTTCCTATGACCGAAGCCGCGAGGGCTTGTTGTCGGCAGAACTAGAGATTAGCCCCGCCGTACTGATGTTCGCTTTCCCTGGTGCAACGGATCGGCTAGTGGAGCTTGAGGTCGGTAAGCGACAGTTTCGGCAGTACGATCTTGAGTTTGAACACAGCTTCAACGTGATGCAGCGAGGACAGTTTCTTTGGGGGTTTGGCACCCGCCATCAGGAGGTGATGGCTCCGGATCAATTCAACAGGGATGGCTACCAGGTATGTGAGTCCTACTATCTGTTCACCAACCTGCAATGGCGTTTAGCCCGCCGCTGGACAACGAACCTTGGGCTTCTCTCTGAGGAGAACAATAAATCTGATGGCGAAATTTCGCCCCGCCTGTCAATCAATTATCACCTCAGTGATACACAGCATTTTCGGGTAAGCGGCAGTATTGCACATCGGCTGCCCTCACTTTATGAGCGGGCGCGCCTGGTGCAACTGGAAATATTACCCGACACTGTCGCCGATCTTATCTTTATTTCGGATCCTGATCTGGGCGCTGAAAAATTTGAAACCTACGAATTTGGCTATCTGGGTTATTGGCTGGATGGTCGTCTGAGTATCGACTACAGACTATTTCGAGAGTACCTTGATGACGGCATGGATTATGTAAAACGACCCTATACAGATCTCGATGGCAGTTATCGCGTACTTGAGAATGTCGCCAGTTACCGGATGTCCGGCTATGAAACGCAAATACAGTTTAAACCGGATCCCAGCTGGTTAATCTTGTTTCAATACGCCAATATCCGCATCTTCGGCACCATCCCCCACCCCGGTAAAACGACTCTGCTGGCAAAAAGAAGCCCCCATCACACAGCCAGTGTCCTGGTCAGCAAAACAATCCAGAATGGTTGGGCCCTTAGCGCCACGGGTTATCATCAATCGTGGGTAGCCTGGCAGGGCGGTGCAAAATTGATTCCCAGCTGGCACCGATACGACGCGAAGCTCGCAAAAGAATGGCGTTTCTCGCGAGGCAGTACCGAGCTAGCGTTTATTCTGCAAAATGTCACTGATGAAGGATACCTTGAATATCAAAACGGCAATATGTTTGAGCGGACCGCCTTCGCGCAGTTAACACTGAGTTTTTAGTTGCATTGCCTGACTCTGGCGACCTTAACATTGCCGGATAATTAGTCGGTCGTTAATTTCGCTGGCCTCATATTAACGACATCCCTCCTGGCTGCGACCCTTCGCCTCGCGTCGGCGTGCATGCAACACTGGCTCGGTATAACCACTGGGCTGCTCGCAGCCTTTGAATACCAGATCGCAAGCAGCCTGAAAGGCGATACTGGCGTCAAAATTACCAGCCATATCTTTATACACTGGATCACCGGCGTTCTGCCGATCGACCACTGCCGCCATTTTTTCCAGGGCGGCCAGGACCTGGGTTTCACTGCAAATATTGTGGCGCAGCCAGTTGGCTATGTGCTGACTGGAAATCCGCAGGGTCGCGCGGTCTTCCATTAAGCCGACATCGTGTATATCGGGCACTTTCGAGCAACCAATGCCCTGATCAACCCAGCGCACCACATAACCGAGTATGCCCTGCGCGTTATTCTCCAGCTCACGCTGAATAGTGTCAGTCGACAATTTTGTGTCTCCCAGCAAAGGAATCGTCAGGATGTCATCAACACTGGGGTTCAATTTGCCCGCCAACGCCTGCTGCTGCGCTGCAACGTTAACCTGATGGTAATGCATAGCGTGCAACGTGGCGGCAGTCGGTGACGGTACCCATGCGCAGTTTGCGCCAGCCTCGGGATGGGCAATCTTGGCCGTCATCATATTCGCCATCAGATCGGGCATCGCCCACATACCCTTGCCTATTTGCGCCTTGCCGCGCAGTCCACAGGCCAGTCCTGTCGCCACGTTCCAGTCTTCATAAGACTGAATCCAGGGCTGCTGTTTCATGGCGCCCTTGGTTACCATCGGACCCGCTTCCATACTGGTATGAATTTCGTCGCCCGTACGATCAAGGAATCCGGTATTGATAAATATAACGCGGTCCTGCGCACGCCTTATGCATTCGGCAAGATTAACCGTTGTGCGTCGCTCTTCATCCATAATGCCTATTTTCAGCGTACGCGCGGGCATGCCCAGCGCCTGCTCAACCCGTGCGAACAAAGCCACGGTAAAGGCCACCTCATCTGGCCCGTGCATTTTCGGCTTAACAATATAAACGCTACCGGTGCGGGAATTACGACCGCTCCCGTTACCCCGTAGGTCGTGCAGAGCAATCAACGAGGTCACCATTGCGTCCATGATACCTTCCGGTACCTCCTGATCGCCGTTAAAGAGAATGGCGTCGCTGGTCATCAGATGACCAACATTTCTTATCAGCAACAGACTTCGCCCCGGCAAGGACAATGTGCCACCGTCAGGCGTTGTATATTGCCGGTCATTATTCAGGCGACGAGTAACCACCCCGCCGCTCTTGGTAAAGGAATCAACCAGATCGCCCTTCATCAGGCCCAGCCAGTTGCGGTAGGCAACACACTTATCCGCGGCATCAACCGCGGCCACCGAATCTTCACAGTCCTGGATCGTGGTAATGGCCGATTCCAGGACAATATCTTTAACGTGAGCGAGGTCGTCCTTGCCCACGTAATGCTCTGCGTCAAATTCGATTTCGGCGTGCAACAAATTGTTCTTTAGCAAAATTGATGTGGGATTCGTCGCCGCGCCGGTATAACCAACAAACTGCTCCCTGTTTAATAAACCTGAGGTGCGTACACCCGAGTCTGAGTCTGCCCGAAGCGTTGCTAACAATTGATTGTTGTCAACGCGATAATTGACGACGTCGGCATGAGACCCCTGTGCCAGAGGCAGATTGTCATCAAGAAACTGACGGCCATAGGCGATGACCCTGGCGCCGCGAACCGCGTTGTACCCTGGACCCTTATCTGCGCCATCGGCTTCAGGGATTACATCGGTTCCATACAGCGCATCGTAAAGACTCCCCCACCGAGCATTAGCCGCATTCAGGGCATAGCGAGCATTGGTAATCGGCACCACCAGTTGGGGACCCGCGACGCTGCATATTTCCGGGTCAACATTTTCAGTAGTAACGCTAAACGGCTGGCCCTGCGGCAGCAGATAACCAATACTGCTCAAAAACGCCTTATACACTGCCTGGTCATGAACCTGCCCACGGTGTTCGCGGTGCCACTGGTCAATGCGTTTTTGCATGTCTTCGCGAACTACCAGTAACTGTCTGTTGCGTGGAGCAAACTCGCTAATAATTGCTTCAAAAGATTCCCAGAACTCCGGGGCATTGACGCCGGTTCCCGGTACGATGTCTTCTTCAACGAGGCTGTGCAGTTCGCGGGCGACTAACAAGCCGCCAATCTTGATACGTTCACTCATCATCGGGCTCTTTACCTGTTCGGGTTCTTTTAGTGGGATTCTTGACTTCTATAACTGTCGGTTAATCCCATGCTTATCGATCCACATGTTTATCGATCTGCGCGCTGAGTACTGACAAATAACACCTACTATCTGCTGCGCAAGCATCTCGCTGTCGGTTGGTGATTCCGCTACGGCAGCCGAGCATTCTATGGCTTGCGGGCTAATTTATAAAATTTATCAGCTTTATTATCGCTATTCATCTAAGAAATACTAAGTGGCATCTCATGACATCGTGTCGCCAGGCAGTGTATGGACGGCGGTGCGCAGAGGCCCTGTAGCTAGCACGGTTAGGACACAGTACCTGGGGCACCAAATACCTAGGAGACAATGTCACGCGCGATGTCGAGCACCATCCGCCTCATCCATTGGTGGTCTGCATTGTGCTGAAGCAGGGGACTCCAGGCCATTTTGAGTTCAAAACTCGGAATCAAAAAAGGCGGTTTATGCAGACTTACGCGAGGATTGCCTACTTCGAGTTGCGCCAACCGACTGGGTAAGGTCGCTATCAAATCGGGCTGCTGAGCCAACCGCACAGCGACCTGATAATGCCGGGTAAAAACGGCGATGTGGCGCTTCTTACCCAGTGCTTTTAACGCTTCATCGACCCAGCCCAGGCGCTGCGCATCCTGGGGGTTCATACCGACGCTCGCGCCCATCCCCGTTTTACTAACCCACACATGTCGACCTTTCAGATAACCGTCAAGATCGAAGTTGTCAATGAGCGGATTATCAGTACTCAGCAGACAGGAAAAATCATCGCGCCACACGGTGACCTGATGAAAAGACTGGGGCATATCGTCAAAACGATTGAGCAACATGTCTACTTTGCCCTGTTCGACGTCTTCAAGACCAACGTCGCTGGGCGTCAGGATATCAAGCGTAATGCCCGGGGCCTCTTTCGCCAGGCGAGTCAAAAGCCCAGGTATCAGGGTCGACTCCGCATAGTCGCTCGCCATGATGCGGATGACTCGCCTGGCAGTAGATGGGTCAAAGGCTTTTTGCGGCTCTACGGCTTTCTCGACATTGGTTAAAATATCCCTCACTAAAGGTTGCAGTTGAAGGCCGCGTTCGGTGGGCGTCATGCCATTACTGGTTCGAATCAACAGGGGGTCATCAAACAGCGTCCGCAAACGGCGTAGGCTGTTACTCATTGCTGGCTGGGTGATACCCATCTGTGCTGCGGACCGGGTGACATTTCGCTCGCGCAGGAGCACATCGAGGTAAACCAGCAGATTGAGGTCAATTCTTGAAATATTCATAATATAAATAGTGAGAATAAAGATGATAAATTAGCTAAATCATCTCACACCTTCTAGAATCCGCCAACTTTTAACGCGCTGGAAGGAGCATACCAATGGCACTTGGCAACT
>JBFJZC010000196.1:0-5926 GCA_041622295.1 Porticoccaceae bacterium | reverse complement strand
TGGGCGCCAGTTTGATGATGTAGCCGCCGAGTTTTTTACCGGCTTCATCAAACACATCAAAACCAAAGGTTAGACCGGCATGTCCCCCGAGCATGGGCTCAACATTTTCCAGACGGGCCAGTTCGCCGAAGTTACGCGCCACAAATTTACCAAGATAGACCCGCAATTGGTCATCAACACCTGGTCTTTCGTCCCCACTCATGCTGTCTCCTTAATATTGACTGCCGTTCGCTGGCAGTCATCGTGAATTGAACCGTAGCCTGCGGAAAAACGACGGGCTACGTTGGCAAAGGCCGCAAGAATAGCATTGATAACGGTGAGGCCTGAAGCGCACTCACGGTGCTTAACCTGTTATTGACGGACCTATATTCATTGACCTCCCGGATAAGTATTACAGATACCCCTGCCCTCGCCGCGGTCAGCGTTGCACTGGCGCGTTGACTTGCGGTGGCTGGCATTGTCATAGTGCATGCTCAATTTTCTAGCCCACCAACCCATTCGAATACCCATCGGGAGCAACCATGAGCCAGGAGCAGGCATGAGCATTCAACACCGGCTGGTGGAATACCACCACGGCGACACCCTACTGGAGGGTTACCTGGCCTGGGACGACAGCGCCAGCGGCTCTCGTCCCGGCGTCATCATCGCCCACACCTGGCGCGGCCGTAGCCCCCTGGAATGCGCCCGCGCCGAACAACTGGCAAAGGCGGGCTACGTGGGGTTTGCCCTGGACATGTATGGCAAGGGCAAACTCGGCAACAGTCCGGCAGAAAATGCGCCGATGATGCAACCCCTCATGGACGACCGCGCTCTCCTGCAGGATCGCATGGCGACTGCGCTGGCAGTGGCCCGCGAGCAGGCGGAAGTGGATGCCAGCAATATGGCAGTGATGGGTTACTGCCTGGGTGGCCTGTGCGCCCTCGACCTGGCCCGCACCGGCGCCGACCTGAAAGGCGCGATCAGCTTTCACGGTTTATTCGACGCGCCGGGCAATCTCCATAAGCCCGCCATCAAAGCCAAAGTGCTGTGCCTCGATGGCCACGACGACCCGATGACACCCAACGACAAGGTGGTCGCCCTGCAAAAGGAGCTGACCGAGGCCGGTGTCGACTGGCAACTGCATACCTACGGCGGCACGCTGCACGGCTTTACTAATCCAGAGGCGGATATGCCGAAGATGGGCATAAAATACAATGCGCTCGCCGACCGCCGCTCGTGGCTAGCACTGACCAATTTCCTTGCGGAAATTTTCTAGGGCCCTGGTTTAATTTATAGACCCTGGTTTAAAACGCGGTTTTGCGCGGACTTCTTAGGTGATCCTTAAGGACGGCTGACACAGATCAATGCTTAAAAACCTGACGATATCGACAGTGGCGACACCTACAGCAAATTTGCAACGTCAGGCAGGCATTTAAGCTCGACGGCCCGACTAGCATCTACGGAAACCCTTTATGTATTACGGCTGGATTTTATTAGGCACGATCAGCATCATCTACATGATTTGTGTCGGCTCGGTGTTTTACGGACTGAGCGTGATGATGCCAGCGATGATCGACGACCTTGGCTGGACCCGCGCTCAGGCCACGACCGGGTTTGCCATTTTGTCGCTGGTGATTGGTGTCGCTGGCCCAGTGGTCACGGCGCTGATGAAGCGCATTAATCCGCGCCTGATGATTGTGCTCGGCGGCTTTGTCACCGCCACCGCGGCGGCAATACTCAGCCGCTATCACTCCCTGTACGTTTATTACGCCTGTACGGTCATACTCGGCTGCGGCATGACCATGCAGGCGGTACTGCCCGGCACACAACTGGTCACCCAATGGTTCAATCAACGGCGTTCCATGGCTCTCGGCATTTTTATGGCGGCGGGCGGCATGGGCGGCGTGGTGGGTGCGCCGACCTTTAACTGGCTGATTGGGGTCTATGAAGACTGGCGACCGGTGTGGCTGTTTGTGGGTTTTGTCTCACTTACCGCTTCGGCACTGAGCTGGCTGCTGGTGAGAAACTTGCCGGAAGACGTCGGCCAGCACATGGATGGTCGCGCAGCCGGCGCTGATCAAGACCAGCAAAAAACCACGGCCAAAAAATCCGCAGTCTACAAAACCAGTCGCAGCTGGACGGTGCGGGAAGCCTTTATGGATAAAGCCTACTGGATCATCCTGGTATCGGGCTCCCTGGCAGTCACCGGGCAAATGATTGTTAACAGCCAACTGGTGCTGCATGCCCGGGATCTAGGCATGAGCGCGGCGCTGGCCGCCACTGCGCTGGGCGTCCAGGGCGCGTTTACCACGGCCGGGCGTTTTACCTCTGGCCTGCTCGGTGACCGCGCGGTAGAACCGCGCACCCTGTTCCTGCTCGGCATGGCAGCGGAGTTTCTCGGCATGTTTATTCTCACCAATGCCCTCAACCCTTTTCTGCTGTATAGCGCGGTAGTCTTGTTCGGCCTGGGTTTTGGCCTCGGCCTGGTCGGCTCCACGGCCATGCTGGCCAATTATTACGGCGCGGCCAACACCCCTACTCTGCTGTCCTACCGCATTCTACTCAGCACAATGCTGGGTGCGATCGGCATTGTGCTCACCGGTTACGGCGGCGATGTATTCGGCGGTTATAAAGAAGTATTTTTTATATTTTCGGGTTGTTTGTTGTTTGGTACCTTGCTGGTATTGCTGATTAAAATCCCCGACGGGGATCAGGTCGACGCGCGGCCCGCGACTTTATGAATGATGACGATTAACCATTTAACTTCACAACCAGAGGAAGATTATGAACATTGATGGAATAGCGGCCGTCGTTACCGGCGGCGCATCCGGCATCGGCGCTGGCGTCGCGCGGGTACTGGCGAAGGCCGGAGCAAAAGTAGCAATACTCGACAGAAATGCCGATCTGGCGCAGACCGTGGCGCAGGAAGTGGGCGGTGTAGCTGTGGTTTGCGATGTCGCCAATGACGAATCGGTTCAAAAAGCCATTGCTCAGGCGCAGGAAGCCCACGGCGCGGCGCGGATTCTGGTCAACTGCGCGGGCATTGATACAGCGCGCAAGATCGCCAGTCATAAGTCGGGGGCTCACCCTATCGGCCCCATGCAGCGAGTCGTTGATGTCAATCTGGTGGGTACACTGAGTTGCTGCGCCCACGCTTCCTACGCCATGCTCAATCTTGAGCCACTTAATGACGATGGCGAGCGTGGCGTACTCATCAATATCGCCTCCATCGCGGCCTTTAACGCACCCAATGGGCAGTCTGTCTATGCCGCTTCCAAGGCTGGCGTGGTCGGCGCCGCACTGCCCATGGCGCGCGATCTTGCGCACTATGGCATTCGCGTGATGACCATTGCCCCAGGGCTGTTTGATACACCACTGGCGGGCACCATGGATGACAAGCTGACTGGCCAATTGGTGCGCCGCGCACTGTTCCCCAAACGCAAAGGCCGACCGGACGAGATTGGCGCCCTGGTGCAGCATATCTGCGAAAACCAGATGCTTAACGCCTCAACAATACGTATTGACGCGGGGTTCTTCTGATGAAAAATCCGTCGCTTTCTGTATCAGGCACAACACAGGCGCTGATAACCTGCCCAACACTCTGGCCTACGAGCCCGATCAAAAACAGCATTACCCAGCGGATTAGCAGTCGATTAACAGGGGATCAATCATGAAACTTGAAGGCGTAGCAGCATTTTTAACCGGCGGCGCATCTGGACTCGGCGCGGCCAGTGCAAGAGTCCTGGCCGAAGCCGGTGCGATTGTCGCCCTGCTTGACCGAGACATGGCGTTGGCTGAACCCCTGGCCAAAGAACTTGGTGGTGTTGCCATCGAATGCGATGTTGCCGACCACGAATCACTCAAGGCTGCCGTTGAGCAAGCCTGCGCCGCCATTGGCCCGCCGCGTATTGCCATCAACTTTGCGGGCATTGATGTCAGCCGCAAAATTGCCAGCCGCTCCCAGGGCCCCCACCCTATCGAGTCAATGCAGCGTGAAATTAACATCAATGTCATTGGCACCCTTGACGGTTGCGCATTGTTTGCAGAGCGCATGATGGACCTTGAACCCTTCGAAGACGGCGAGCGGGGCGTGCTTATCAATATCGCCTCCGGCGCGGCGTTTAACGGCCCGCCAGGACAGGCTGCCTATGCAGCCTCAAAACGGGCTGTTGTCGGGGCCACATTGCCCCTGGCCCGCGACCTCGCGCCCTATGGCATCCGCGTGATGACCATCGCACCCGGATTTTTTAAAACGCCCCTCGCCGAGACCGTTGACCAGAAACACACCGACAAATTGATAGCGATGGTGCCGTTTCCGAAACGCTGGGGAGACCCGCGTGAAATTGGCGAGCTGGTCAAACACATCTGTCAAAACCGTATGCTCAACGGCGAAACCATTCAGATTGATGGGGCCATGCGCTAACCGCCGGTAGCGCCCCTACGAACGGCAACCCAACGAACACCAACATGGTCGACAAGAATTATGATCGAAGAAGTTAATCGGACAGCCAAATTCGAAATCGGTCAGGTGGTGAAGCATCGCCTCTTCCCCTTTCGTGGCGTTATTTTCGACGTTGACCCTACCTTCAACAACACCGAAGAATGGCTGAACGCAATCCCCGAAAAGATTCGACCACGGCGGGATCAACCCTTTTATCACTTGCTCGCAGAAAACGCCGAGTCCTACTATGTCGCCTATGTATCCGAGCAAAACCTGCTGCCCGACACCAGCGGTAAGCCGGTGAATCACCCCCAGGTAGAACAGTTTTTTGGCGAATTAAAAGACTCTCACTACCCACAGAAAAGCAACCGCCGCCACTGACAGGAAAATAACCATGGGCCCACTGGAAGGCTTACGCATAATCGAGTTACAGGGTATCGGCCCCGGGCCATTTTGCGCCATGATGCTGGCCGACATGGGCGCAGAAGTGATCCGTGTGGATCGCACCGGCGCCGCCGGAGGGCTGCCACGTGCCGAACGATTTGATCTGCTGGCTCGCGGTCGACGCTCCATACGTCTCAACTTAAAGAGCCCCCAGGGGGTCGCAATACTGATGCGTATGGTCGAACGCGCCGACGGACTTATCGAAGGTTTCAGGCCCGGCGTTATCGAAAGACTCGGTATTGGTCCAGATGTATTACTCGAAAAAAATCCCGCGTTAGTTATTGGTCGCATGACCGGCTGGGGGCAGGAAGGCCCGATTTCACACATCTCCGGGCACGATATCAACTACATTGCCCTGTCGGGCGCGCTATTTAATATTGGCACCAGGGATGGTCCACCAGCACCACCACTTAACCTGGTGGGCGATTTTGGCGGCGGCGGCATGCTGCTCGCCTTCGGCATGGTCAGCGCCATTCTCAAAGCCAAAATGTCAGGCACGGGCCAGGTGGTCGATGCGGCAATGGTGGATGGTGCTGCTATTCTCAGTACCTCGTTTTTTGGTCAACTGGCGGAAGGTAGACTGCGGGAGGGTCGTGGCAATCATCCCTTAAACGGCGCCAGCCATTACTACGATGCCTACGCCTGCGCCGATGGCGAATACATCTCTATCGCTTCCGCAGAACCGCAGTTTTATGCAGAGTTAAAACAGTTACTCAAGCTCAGCGAAGCTGATTTTGGTGAGCAGATGAATCCAAAACGCTGGCCTGATCAAAAAGCAAAATTAGGTGCGATATTTTTAACCAAAACACGCGACCAATGGTGCGACCTGCTGCAGGACAGCGATATTTGCTTCGCCCCGGTGTTGCGCTTTGCGGAGGCGCCGGAACACCCACACAACAAAGCGCGCAATGCCTTTATCGAAGTCGACGGCGTGGTTCAACCAGCACCGGCGCCGCGCTTTAGCGCTACACCCTGCGCCGTTTCCCGAGCACCAGCGCAGCGAGGCGAACACACCGATGAGATCCTCGCCGAATGGGGTTTCTCCAGCACACAAATTGCTGA
>JBFJZC010000195.1:0-5946 GCA_041622295.1 Porticoccaceae bacterium | reverse complement strand
GGTGGCGCCAGTTCCAGCTCTTCGATTTCGAATGGCTGACCCACTCCGCGTAACACTGCGGCTTTAATTTTCATGTAATCCTCCCGCCCTTACATTTTCAGGGCACGCTTTAATTGAAACCCGGGCCATACTACACAAACTAAGAAGGCCCTGGGAAGTCGAAATGCAAATAGCCTTGGTAAGTCTGACTCAGGTAGCCATGTACCCACCGTCCACCGGCAAGGCATGCCCGGTGATGTAAGAAGCCGCATCGGAACACAAATATACCGCTGCATCACCAATCTCAGAGGCCTCGCCGAGACGCTTGACTGGCTGCGCCGCAATCATCGCGTCGGCTATACGAGGATTCTCGTCAAACAAGCGCTCCAACATAGGTGTTCTAATCGGGCCAGGACAAACAGCATTGATGCGAATACTCTTGGTCGCATAGTCCAGCGCCGCTGATTTGGTGAGGCCAATCACAGCGTGCTTGGCAGCAGAGTACTGTCCAAGGTTCTTTACGCCGATCAAACCCGCATCAGACGCAGTATTGACAATCGCCCCGCCGCCCTGCTTGAGCATCTGCTTAATCTGATATTTCATGCACAGAAATACGCCAAGGATGTTCACACGGTAGTTCAGCATGAAATTCTCTTCCGTCGCGTCAGCCAGCTTTGATGCGGCTCCCTCGACTCCCGCATTGTTAAACGCGCAGTGCAGACCGCCAAAATTCACCACAGCAGCATTGGTCAAGGCCTCGCAATCTGCTGCCAGGGACACGTCACATTTTAGAAAAATCGCCTTACCGCCGGCCTGCTCAATCAAATGTGCAGTTTGCTCACCCTGTACAACATCAATGTCAGCCACCACGACACTGGCGCCTTCTCGGGCAAAAATCAGACTGGCCGCCCGGCCGATACCACCGCCAGCACCAGTGACCACTGCTACTTTACCTTCTACTCTGCCGCTCATAATGCTCTCCTGTCGTTTTGAAATATAAAGTTAGTTTCGAATATCAAAATGTGAGGCTCACTGAGTTAATGGCCACACCTGTCTAATTTTCTGGGTTCAAAGCGTTTTCCTGATCACCGTGAGATTTTGGCCATCAACGCTAAACCCTGTGCTTTGTCTGCAGGTGATCAGCATTAGTCACCAACACCTTGTCGATTACCTGACGCAAGGCAAAATCAAAAGCCGCGGCCCACTTGTCATCATAACTACCGCGTCGTACGCCTTCGCAAAAGCCCTGATAAAGGTCAGTAATAGACCTCTCATGGCTGCCGCCAGACTCTCCACTAGCAACCAGCTTGTTCAGCTCTGCTATCTGCTCACCGTCCTGCTGCGCGCCAAGCCGCAACTCGCGTTGCACCACGCCCAGGAGAAAAGCCGCGCACAAGGCATCGTAGCGCTCTGCGCCCGCCGATCGACTTGCCACACCTTCAGCAAACTCTTTGACTGTGACAAGGATTTCTTCAATAGTTGGACTGTCCTGACTCAAATCTATTTTCCCTGGATATGTCGTTGAAAGCTTCGTTAACCTTACTTTTTATTGCGCATTTTTTGTAGAGCCAGGTCGATCGCAAAGCGGCGCTGTTATAAGCCGCGTCACCAAAAACGGCATTGCCAAAAACAGTATGTCGCCGCGCGCGTCAATCTGGATATTATCTGCGACCAACAGGCAGTTCAGCGTTTTATGCTTCACTTTAAGCCCGGCTGCTAATGACCTTTAGCCCAGCGTCTAATGATAGTCGCCTTTGATGGCCATCAACATGTCGTATTCAATCATGCTGGTGTTGCGTCCACAGCAGGCGAAGGGCAGTGATCGGCGTACGCCACTGGTATGGCCATCGACCTGCATCATATTGATTACCGCCCAGCGCAGGGTGGCAAAAATCTCCCACCACCGAACCTCTTCTTCATCGACGGCCTGTCCGCCATTGGCTTCATAGGCGCTGTAAAGCTCGGACCGAGCGCCCATACCACCGACCGGTTTAGCGACATTGCCATAACGCCAGGAACGCATACACAACCAGCCGAACTCCTCCATAGCGTTGCCGATATGGGCACACTCCCAGTCCAGCACCGCCCGAATGCCATCGGGCCCAAGCAGCAAGTTACCGTTACGGTATTCGCCGTGAATAAACGTACGCTGCCCATTCGGGGGTCGGTTGTTCTCCAACCAGCGGATACCAACATCCAGGCCCGGGTGGTATTCCCCATAGCTGTCATAGCGCATTATTTGCGCCGCTAACGGGTCGATGCTATCGACAGTCTTCTCGAGAAATGACACCTCTCCCGGATTGATCGCATGAAGTCGCGCGAGAATTTCACCACACTGAGAGGCAAAGCGCGTGCGTGCGTTTTCAAGACCGGGTTCCGTTAGCAGTTTTTTTGGCAAAGTTTCGCCGTCAATACAGGTGACGACAAACCCGCTGTCCAGCTGATCAATGGGTTCAAGCTCGAAAACCGGCTCAGGAACTGGTAGCCCGTGGCGATGCACAACCTCAAGGAGACGATATTGATCGTCCGTTGAAATGAAAGGGGAAACTTCAGATTTAACAGTTTCCTGGCGCAATACCAGTCGCTGTCGACTAGCGCCCTCGACGAGATCAAACAACAAAGTACGGTTAGATGCTCCAAAAGTAGCAACTTCAACACGCTCGACCGTGGCCGACTGCCCGAATCGGCGCCGCATAACCACACCCAGTTTTTCGACGATGTCGTCAACAATTAACTGGTCTGCAACACCGCTCACTTCAATAAACTCTGCAACAAATCCGCGGCGGGCAACACATTAAAGTGGGTATCCAACGGGTTCCCCATCTTCGATAAATTCAATGTATTCAGTAATCCCGATGCCGGGTCGGCCGTCATCCCAGGTCCAATCCGTAAACGCCTCAGCAATGCGAGATTCCAGCCTTTTACCGTTAATTTCTCGATGATTGCGCAGCGGTGCAACAGTTCGTATCTTGCCTTCCATTCGCACCTTGCGTTTAGCTGTGCGAATACCCAGTTGGACAGCGGCGGGATCTTTGTTTTCGTCCCATTCGGTGAAAACGTCCATATCCACTATCTGTTCGTATTGATTGTCAAACATGAGCACCCCGCGCCGATGCGTCACACCCTGACGGTCGACACGCTTAAGCATCATCAAGCCACGGTCGTCACCAAAGTTGGCGACAAACAAGCGATAAAAGTAAATATTGGTCCAGTATCGCGGCCCCCAACTGTGGTCCCGCCAGCCGTGGCCGTCCAGATCCCAGGTCTGATCACCCACCATAATCTGTCCAACTGTGCGCGTGTGCTGGTTGAAATGACCCAGTGAAAAATCTCGGCCGTACATGGTTTCAGCATTGGGATCGGTCGGCTCACCGCCGTTCATAGGCGACAAACCCTGCGAGGTCAATTCAAATCGACACGGCACCCGTGGTGCGCTGTTGAACATCACCTTTGGTGTCCGCAATACCTGCGGGTCATCGAGGAGCATGACCTCTCCAGAGTACTTCATGGCAACCGATTTAAAAGGCTCCAGCACTGAATACTCCAGCCCCGCCGCCGCATGCTTTTCGTTGCTGGAAATTTCCGGGCGCAAAAATTGGCAGGCGACACGGCCGTCGGGCAAATAAATACAAATTGATGTTTCAGCGTGGTCTTCGTTGATCCGATTACCGATACGCGACCACAAACCTACCTTCTGCTTGATATCCCAACCATTGACGTAAACGCTTTCGTTGAAGTTGGTGTCTGCCGTGGGCTGATGACTGTATTCGTCCACCGCCTCAAGTCGATACTCACCCATGACGTACTCCTGTCAGTAAATCGATTATTACGAAGTAATCTGTTGTCAGACAGGCTGTTGTATATCAGCCTGTTTGTATTTGTCTGTTGTGGCTAAGACCTGTTGCGGTCGATCAGTAACCGCCATCTCGGGGCAATCCTGGAGTTTCGCTCCTGGCGAGCCGTATTTGCACCATCAAAACCGCACTTTAGCGGGCATCGAACTATACCGTAAAACCTTAAGCCGTAAATAGCACCTGTCTTTGATGTCTCATCGCGCGAATCTCCGTATCACCCGACTGGTCACCCACATGGCTCGATACCGTGATGCCCAATAGAGTAACCAGCATGAAGGCGACATGACAGCGCTACGCCTGAGTCGACCATTACCTGCCTCGCAAGCCCAGGATCAGCAGCGCCCCAACCCCGTCAAGGCAGCGTACCCACCAGTCAAAAGATGTTGATAATTTATGAACATTTTTCTGTTCCTGTACCTCACCACGCAGGACAACGCCTCGCGGGGGATCCACTGCAGTGATGCCGAGCCCTGCTCACTGTAACTTACCCAGTGGGGATCCGGTCATCCCGGTCACCACCAAGGTGCGGCATTCGCCTGACTAGCCTACCCAAAAAATGCCGCTAACCCCTTGATAAGACGAGTCCCAAAGGCGTCATCAATCATCGGTTATTATCTCTGGCACAAGCCATTCTGCAGCCCTGGATATACAGCGCCAGGGCGAACCGGGTTTATACAGTCGCTACGAGCAATCTGACCACAGCGTAGGCCTACGCTACACGTAGGCCCCAGCAGATGTTACCAAAGGGTAATAAACTGTTCCTTTTTTTTCCAAATAATGCGATTATCAGCATCCTGTTGACATAAATGAATAGGGTTCGAGCTTACCCCTTGCTGCCAACGGTGTATCGCGCTCTTCAGCTATTCAAGTCACTACCTGGCAGCCCCACACACAGGTCACCATTGACTGGCCCCGACGCACGAACCGGGCCCACCATTGGTTCGCCCTGGCCTGACATAGCTGACTGAGGCGGGCAACAGGGTATGTTCGAGGCTGGGGAGCAAACGCACGGAAACCAACGTCGACAGAGCAAATTCGGGGAGCTTTAGCAGATGAAGATTTTTGATTTGACCGGAAAAGTTGCCATCGTCACTGGCGGGAATGGCGGGCTGGGTCTCGGCATTGCCCGCGGTCTTGCGTCGGCAGGCGCATCCGTCGCTATCGTCGGACGCAACGCAGATAAGCTGAAATCAGCCGCCCAAAACCTTACCGAAGGCGGCGCGACAATATTGACTGTGCAGGCCGACGTCTCTGTAGAAGCCGACGTAAATCGTATGGTTGCTGAGACGGTCAATCGTTTTGGCCGCATTGACATCCTGTTCAACAATGCGGCCATCAGCTATGGCATCGTACCTGAACAAATGACCCTCGAAGAATGGAATAAGTTTATTGCCATCGACCTGACCTCCTGCTTTCTCACCTGTAAGGCCTGTCACCCCGAGATGGTCAAGGCGGGCGGTGGTAAAATTATCAATATCGGTTCAATCATTACCCAAATAGGGCACCCTAAACTCATCCAGTATGCCGCAGCCAAGGGCGGCATGGATCACATGACACAAAGCCTGGCGATGGCCTGGGGCAAAGACAACATTCAGATTAACGCGATCCTGCCTGGCCTGGTTGACTCCGAAATGATGCCTGTAGGTCCGCCCGGTACCCGCTCACCTATTATCGATTACGCGATTAAAAAATCATTTGTGGGACGTCACGGCACGCCGGATGATTTTGCGGGCATTTCTATTTTGCTGGCCAGTGAGGCATCCAATTTTGTTACTGGCGCGATAATCGTCGTTGACGGCGGGTTATCCCTGACTATTTAGTTTTTTTCACCTGGTCTGATTCTTACATATCACTAACTTCGAGGTACGCAATGAAATTTTTTGACCTGACTGGAAAAGTCGCAATCATTACCGGCGGCAACGGCGGCCTCGGCCTCGGCATCGCCAAAGGCCTGGCTAAAGAAGGCTGTGCTGTCGCACTGGTCGGTCGTAATCAGGACAAGATCGATAGCGCTGTCGCCGAAATCAAAGCGCTGGGCGCAAAGGCAATTGGCGTCCAGGCCGACGTTTCCAGCGAAGATGACGTCAACCGTATGGTCAGGGAAACCGCCGAT
>JBFJZC010000194.1:0-5946 GCA_041622295.1 Porticoccaceae bacterium | reverse complement strand
CCTCCCTGGCGGGCAAGTCTTCGACAGCTATGCCGCCAACCATTACTTCACCAGCGGGCCAGCAACTCAAATTATTCCGCCCCAACACAACGTTTACCATGGGCGCATCACGCCGCGAACAGGGACGCCGTGCCAACGAGGTCATGCACGAGGTGACGTTATCCAGACCTTTCTATTTATCCGTCACCGAAGTCACCAACGAACAGTTCCGCAAGTTTCGCAGTGCTCACAGCTCCAGCCATGCCGACAGCAAAACGCTGGATTCCCGTACTCAGCCGGTGGTGAACATCAACTGGCACCGTGCCGCACAATTCTGTAACTGGCTTAGCAAGGAGGCCGGACTGGAACCTTTCTACATTGAGGCAGACGGCGCCATTACGGGTATCAATCGAAACGCCACGGGCTATCGCTTGCCCAGCGAAGCCGAATGGGCCTGGGCGGCGCGCTATCAGAGCAATGGGGTCATGCTGAAATACCCCTGGGGGGATACCTTCCCACCCACCGGTAAGATCGCCAATATTGCCGATCAAAGCGCCAGCAAAACGCTTACTGGAACAGTGGCGGGGTACAATGACGGTTATGTCGTCTCGGCCCCGGTCGGCAGTTTTAGTGCTAATGACAAAGGCATCCATGATCTCGGCGGTAACGTTTCGGAATGGCTAAACGACTACTATAGTATCACCATAAGCGCGTCAGACCCTGCCAGCAGGGATCCACTGGGGCCTGAAACCGGGGAATACAGGGTAATCAGAGGCGCCAGCTGGCGCAGCGGCGGCGTTGGTGAATTACGCCTGGCCTTCAGGGACTATAGCGACAAGGCGCGAGATGATCTCGGTTTTCGGGTAGCAAGGTACGCGGAATAACCAGGTGCGACATGAGGATGGTGTTGAGGATAAAAACTAATGTGCTGGCGTTGCAAAAAAGCCTGTTTTTAACGCTGGGGGCCTCTGCGCTTGGCATCGCTGCGATAACGCCTGGCCTCGGCTCGCCGCTCTGTCTGGCTGCTAGCGATGCCGCTTCGCCACAGGTGGCGGAAACCAGCACATCGACAACACCGGATTCAGCTCAAACACCCTCTGCCAAAACGCCTTCGCCTCAAACACGAGGAGCCCAGTCAGCGGCACCGGCGGCTTCGACTTCTCCGCCCCAGCAAGCCAGGCCTGCAGCCGGGCCGAGTGGCGCCAGAGTAGGCGACTTTAAACCTTCCGAAGAAATCTCTGAAGATTTCGCGGTACCCTTCCCTGTCGATATATAAATCCGCCAAACCATAAACCAGACAAGTCAGATAAACATTGCCTGCGGGCCATTAACTCGGATTGACTATGAAAACCAACCATTCATCGGAATTCTTCTACCAGCTATTTGCGCTGATTGCTGCCGTAATCATGGTGCATGCAATTTATGTCGCCGTAATTCGACCCAATGCCGCCGCCATTATGGAAGAACAACTCGCCCGCGAAGCAGCCGGCGAAACGGTTGTTGCTGAGCGAACTTTTTATGTCGTGGTCAAGGATTACGAACAGGAGTCCTGTTTTATTCTAATGCTTTGGGCAATTGCGATTATGGGTTACAAGGCGCGACGCAGCATTCACGAACGTAGGCTATTTCAGCAGCCCCTGTTACACGTTAGCGAAGGCAGCCGCATTTTGCCCGAGGATGCCCGCCAGCTCTCGCGACCAATTCAGGCGTTGCCGCTCGGCCAACAGGGCTTCCTGCTGCCACGAGCCTTACTGGCTGGCCTGCAACGCTTTGGCGCGACGCGCAGCATTCAGGATGTGTCCCACGCCGTGAGCGAAGTTTGTGATACCGAGTCAGACAAACTGGATTCTGAGCTGTCTATGGTGAGGTATATCGCCTGGGCTATACCTTCCATTGGTTTTATCGGCACGGTGCGCGGTATCGGTGATGCACTCGGGCAGGCCGACAAAGCGGTGCAGGGTGATATTGCCGGGGTCACCGCCAGTCTTGGCGTTGCTTTCAATTCAACCTTCATCGCGCTGGTAATCAGTATTCTGGTGATGTTTTTTATGCACCAGTTACAGCTTTTACAGGAGCGCCTCGTGCTCGATGCCCACGGCTATTGTGACGAGAATCTGCTCCGCCACCTCAAAACAGAATGAGCGAAAAACCATTATTCCCGGCAAGCTTTTCCAGTCAGCCTTTTGCAGTCAAACCACCCGCTGTACGCAACTAGACGGAGATCAACTTGGGCACCGCGATTATTGACGTGAATGACTCGGCGATTCAGTGCCGACACGGCGACGTTTGCGTCATCGCGCCGGGCTATGCATTGATGACGCGGCAGGGCGTCATCACCGGGGAGGAGGCTCTGCGCAAAGCCTGGTTACTGCCCCAGCAGTGCCACAATCAATACTGGCATCAACTGAATCTTTCGCCATTAAATACCGTTAGCACTTATGCCCGTCACCATGCCGACCTCGCTTACGCGCAATTGCAGGCACTCTATGGCGAGGCCAACAAGCCAGCTCAGATTATTTTTGCGATGCCGGGCAACACCACCACCGATCAACTGGGCATTCTCCTGGGCCTGGTCAAAGCCTCACCCTTTAACGCCGTTGGCCTGGTTGACGCGGCGGTGGCAGCAACATCACAGGCCAATGTCAGCGGTCACGTCATCCATATAGACATACAGCTGCATACCTCGGTCATTACCCGGCTGGAATGCGGTGAGCGGACATCACGCCATCATGCCAGCCAGTATCCTGACATTGCCCTCAAAGGCTTTTACGATACCTGGGCGCATTTCATCGCCGACCGGTTTATTCGAGAATACCGTTTCGATCCACTGCACACTGCCGCGGGCGAACAGCAACTCCGCGACCTGCTACCGGGTTGGTTAAACCAGCTCAAGTCCGCAGCGGAAATAGAAATCGAATTAACTGCGAAACAGGGTAATTTCCGGCTCAATATTTTGCGCAGTGAACTAATTGCAGCAAATCACCAACGCTGGCAACGGCTTGCCGACGCAGCGACTCGAGAACAGGGCGTCGATCTTGTCCTGCTTAGTCACCGGGTTCGCGACCTGCCAGGTGCGGAACAGTATTTTGAGGACAGCCAGACACTCCCGGCAGACGCCGCCATAGCGGCTTGCACCGCCCATGCCGAACATATTATTTCGGACAGCGACAAGCTTGCTTTCATCACCGCATTACCCACATTAACTGGCACCACAGCTTCCGTATCTAACGCCGCAAGTACTCTGACGAAAGCCGCCGAGACACTTTCAGACAGGGCCGATGCTACTGATAAAAATGCCGGAACCAACCAGAAAGACAGCATCGACAAAACGCCTGCTGAACCGGCAGCAGAATCATCCAGGCGTCCACCAAGCCACCTGCTCCATGGACATCGGGCCTACGCGATAGGCGCTGCATTAAATATCACTGTTGCCCGCGATCAGCTACACATCACCAGCAGCAACGCCAGCAGTAACACCAGTACGACCAGCACCCCACGCAACACACCGCCACAACAGGGGGACACGCAGCTCTCGCTAAAACTTAGCGCAAACCGGTTGCGGCTGTTTCACGACATCCGCAACGCACCAGTTACCGTTGCCGGTGATCCCAATGATCTCCACGTCGGAGATTCCATCAACCTCAACGGCGAAATATTGAAGTTGATCGAGGTGATCTAACGTGGCCCGCGAGAAACGAAGAGTCAGCACATTCAGCCTGTCGTTTCTCGATATCATGGCCTGCGGGTTTGGCGCCGTGACCCTGCTATTTATGCTTATCAAGCACGATGCCAGCCCGACCCGCGAACCTCGTGACACCGGCTTTCAGGCTGAAGCGAGCCTGCTTGCAGAAGACATCCGCGTCGGCGAGCGGGAAAAAGTGCAACTCCGTAACTCCCTGGAGGAAACCGAAAATGCCGTCGTCACGGCTCAGGGCGAATCGCAACGGGTTCTCGATCAGCTTGACCAGCGCAAACGGGAGTTGAGCATCCAGAAAGATCCCGATCAGGAAATCGCCCTGCTGCGAAAACAAATCAAAGTTCTGGAAGATCAAACAGCCAGTTTGCAACGAGAAGGTCGCGCCGACGATACCCGTCGCTTTGTCGGCGAGGGCGATCGCCAGTATCTGACCGGACTAAAACTGGGCGGCCAACGTGTGCTAATACTGGTGGATAGCTCCGCCAGTATGCTGGCGGAAACCATCGTCAATGTGGTTCGCCGCCGCAATATGAGTGATAACATCAAACGCAACTCTGCAAAATGGCTGCGCGCCGTGCGCACGGTTGAATGGCTGGTCTCGCAACTGCCCCGGCAAAGTCATTACCAGATCTATACCTTTAATACGACCGCCCAGGCGCTGTCGCCCAGCGCCAACGGACAATGGCTGGCAGCGAATGACTCGGCAACGCTGGATAGCAACATCGCGCGACTAAAAGCCATCACCCCGGAGGGTGGCACCAGCCTTTACGCAGCGTTTAGCGCGGCCAATGGCTTCTCCCAACGCCCGGATAATATATTTTTAATTACCGACGGCCTGCCCACCGTCGGTCAGTCTGCACCACAAAAAAATACCGTGTCCGGCCAGGCCCGTAATAAACTGTTCAGGGAAGCCTTGAAGGCCTTGCCCCGGGGAGTTCCTGTCAATGTCATACTGTTTCCCATGGAAGGTGATCCCGAAGCGGCCGCGCTATTCTGGCAGCTCGGTCTGTCAACCAGAGGCGCCTTTCTCAGCCCCGCCAGAGACTGGCCATGAGACTAAAACGGCGCGTAAGTCACGAAATCAGCATCTCGTTTCTGGATGTCATCAGCTGCGGCTTTGGCGCCATTGTTCTGCTGCTGTTAATTGCCAGGACAGTCGAATTCAGCGCCGTTGAACAGGGCGAACCCGAGCAGCAAAGCGTCGCAGATTTGCAACAGCAAGTGTTCGACCTGCGCGGCGATAGCAAAATACTAAATCGGGAACTGCTCGCCAAACAGGAACAGTTGTCCGAGGCGCGTCGGCGCGTTGCGCGGCTACGCGAGGAACTCGCCAGCCTCAACAAACAACAAACCGGCAAGGCGCAGTCTGACACCACCGAACATGACCGCCTGGCGCTAGCCCTGCAGGTATTGCAGGAGGAGATGCAGCGCCTGCTGGCCGATCGACCCCGCAAGGAGAATCAGGTGATCGGCGGCATTCCGGTCGACAGTGAGTACATTATTTTTATTGTCGATACATCCGGCAGTATGTTCGATTTTGCCTGGCCCAGCGTGCGCCGTGAAATGATTAATATTCTCGACATTTACCCGCACGTGAAAGGTATCCAGGTGATGAATGACATGGGCGAATATATGTTTTCAGGATACCGGGGCAAATGGATCCCCGACACGCCCGGACGTCGCAAAGCAATCATCGCGCGCCTGGCTACCTGGACACCATTCAGTAACTCCAGCCCCGTGGAAGGTATCCAACGAGCCATTCGAGGCTTTTATCAGCCCGACAAAAAAATCAGTCTCTACGTGTTTGGTGATGACTTCACCGGAGGCTCAATTCGCGTGGTGCTGGACACCGTGGATCGCATTAACGCGGCGCGGCGCGGTGGTGATCGGCTGGTGCGCATCCACACTGTCGGCTTTCCGGTACATTTCCTGGTACCCGGCGGCAGAGCGCAAACGGCTACCCGATTCGCAGCATTGATGCGCGAATTAAGCTATCGTAATGGCGGAACCTTTGTGGGCTTGAATAGCCTGAACTAGGGATATCTTGCATTTGTGTAAGCGTCCGTTTGTGCATGCGCGGACTCGCTGGGCTGGGACGACCCAATGACTAAAATAATGAGTAGCACCGTTATCGGCGTGATCGACACCCAACCGGGCAATTTAGTAACTCGACTGATCTCTCAGCTGACCGCTCAAATGATCTCTCAGATGGTCACGCAACCGATGACCAGCCTGATCACGCGCTCTGTAACACTGCTGTTAGCACTCCT
>JBFJZC010000193.1:0-5952 GCA_041622295.1 Porticoccaceae bacterium | reverse complement strand
TTCACCCTCGCCCGACAAACGAATTCGATCACCGGTGTCCACACCTGACGGCACTTTTACCGACAGCGTTTTGTGTTCCTCGACACGACCCCTGCCGTAACATTTGTTGCAGGGATCGGTGATGATACTGCCACGACCGCGGCATTTGGGGCAGGTTTGCTGAACGGAGAAAAACCCCTGCGAGCGCCTGATCTGCCCGGCACCGTGGCAAGTATCACAGGAGACCGGAGACGTACCCTTGCGCGCGCCACTACCGGCGCACTCCCCACAGTTGATCAGGGTTGGCACACGAATTTTAGTCTGCGTGCCCCGCGCAGCATCTTCCAGGCTTAGCGCCAGGTCATAACGAAGATCGGCGCCTCGTGATGGACCACCGCGGCCCCGGCCACCGCCGAAAATATCGCCAAAAACATCGCCAAAGATATCGCTGAAACCAGCACCACCGGCTGCATTAACGCCGTCGTGACCGTATTGATCATAGGCGGCTTTCTTTTCTTTATTTGAAAGAACCTCGTAGGCTTCCGATGCCTCCTTGAACTTCCCTTCGGCATCTGGGTTGCCGGGATTGCGATCCGGATGATGTTTCATGGCTATGCGACGATAAGCCTTCTTAACCTCCCCTTCGTCAGCCCCTCTGGCGACACCCAGCACCTCATAGTAATCCCGCTTTGACATAGTTCGCTCTGCTTAGTCCGATCCACTGTCTGATCGACGTATGTTAGGTATTTGTGTCATATGCTTATTCGTTCAAATATGCCCCAGGCCCATTGCCGCACCACCTGCTCAGCACACTGCCTGTTTACTAGGCCAGCACTACACCGCTGTACTTTTTGAGTTTCCGCTGAACACTGGCGCAGGCCTGTGGCCTGCGCTTGTGGGGCGTCGATGATAGCTCGAAACCGATAACCGATAACCGATAACCGAACAATAACCGACAGTCTAGCAATTACCGCTAACGATCAACTGGTCACTTGGACTCAGCGTCGTCAACCTCCTCGAATTCAGCGTCAACAACATCATCACCGGATTCTTTATTGTCAGCGTCCGCATCGGGCGCATCGGCGTTCTGCGCCTGCTCAGCATACAGTTTCTGGGCCAGCCCAGCAGAGGCTTCCGAAAGCTTACCCGCCGCAGCGTCTATGGCTTCTTTATCGTCACCCTTAACTGCTTCGCTAACCTCGCTAATGGCAGTTTCTATCTGCTCTTTCTCTTCTGCGGTAGCCTTATCGCCAGCCTCATCCAATGTTTTTCTGGCCGCGTGCGCCAGACCATCCGCCGTATTGCGAGCCTTCACCAGGTCCTCGAATTTACGATCACTCTCGGCATTGGCTTCAGCGTCTTTGACCATTTGCTCGATTTCCTCCTCAGACAAGCCTGAGGATGCCTTGATGACAATGGACTGCTCCTTGCCGGTCGCCTTGTCCTTCGCCGAAACATTGAGGATACCGTTAGCGTCGATGTCAAAAGACACTTCGATCTGCGGTAGCCCTCGCGGCGCCGGCGGAATATCAGCGAGATCAAAACGACCCAGCGATTTATTGCCCGCGGCCTGCTTGCGCTCGCCCTGCACCACATGGATTGTTACCGCCGTCTGATTATCGTCAGCCGTGGAGAAAATCTGCGATTTTTTGGTTGGGATAGTCGTATTCTTCTCGATCAGCGGTGTCGCCACCCCACCCATGGTCTCGATACCGAGGCTCAGGGGCGTCACATCCAGCAACAACACGTCGGTAACGTCGCCAGCCAACACTGCGCCCTGGATGGCCGCGCCTACGGCAACAGCCTCATCAGGGTTAACGTCACGGCGTGGCTCCTTGCCAAAAAAGTCGCTGACTTTTCGCTGTACCAGAGGCATACGAGTCTGCCCACCGACGAGAATAATTTCGTCTATTTGCGCCGTTGTTTTGCCCGCATCCTTCAAGGCGGTTTTTACCGGCTCCAGGGAACGATTGACGAGTTCTTCGACCAGTGACTCAAGCTTGGCCTGGCTCAACTTGACAACCAGGTGCTTGGGGCCGGTGGCATCTGCCGTGATATAGGGCAAATTGACTTCCGTTTGCTGACTTGATGACAACTCGATTTTGGCGTTTTCAGCCGCTTCTTTTAGCCGCTGCATTGCCAACGGGTCGCCCTTCAGGTCAACGCTATTGGTCTTTTTAAATTCATCGGCCAGATAATTGATCAGCCGCAGGTCAAAATCTTCGCCGCCCAGAAACGTGTCACCGCTGGTTGACAGCACTTCAAACTGGGTCTCACCATCCACATCGGCAATTTCAATGATAGATATATCAAAAGTACCGCCGCCGAGATCATATACAGCCACGACATGATCGCCTTTACCTTTATCCATGCCGTAGGCTAAAGCCGCGGCCGTTGGTTCATTGATAATTCTTTTGACATCGAGACCGGCCAGCTTGCCCGCATCCTTGGTAGCCTGACGCTGTGAGTCGTTGAAATAGGCAGGCACTGTGATGACCGCCTCGGTGACCTTTTCACCAAGATAGTCTTCCGCGGTCTTCTTCATTTTCTTCAGCACTTCGGCGGAAATCTGGGGTGGGGCTTTTTTATCACCCATGACTTCCACCCAGGCATCGCCGTTACCCGCCTTGACGATTTTGTACGGCACCATGCCGATGTCCTTTTGCACCACATCGTCTTCGTAGCGGCGCCCGATCAGGCGCTTTACCGCAAACAAGGTGTTACTGGGGTTGGTCACTGACTGCCGTTTTGCCGACTGCCCGACCAGAATTTGACCGTCATCGGTGAACGCAACGACAGATGGCGTGGTTCTGGCGCCTTCCGCATTTTCAATGACCTTTGGCTTGTTGCCCTCCATCACTGCCACACAGGAGTTGGTGGTTCCCAAATCTATTCCGATTATCTTGCCCATTTCAGCATTCTCCACACTGCAATTCTAAAAACAGTTTCATGTCGGTCAATATTGGCCCGTGTTGGCAAATTTCAACCCTGAACCCCATCATTTTCAACGCCCTTCGATACCACCACCATCGCGGGCCTGACCAAACGCCCGTTCAACAGATAGCCCTTCTGAAACACTTCGATCACGGTATTCGCCGCGAGCTCAGGGTGCGGCACGATGGCCATCGCCTGATGAAACTCTGGATCAAAGCCCCGCCCGACCGGATCTACTTGCTCAACCTTGTTACGCACCAGGACATCATGGAAGCTCTTCAGTGTCAGCTCGATACCCTCGCCGATAGCCCGCTGTGTGTCATCGGATGCATCAATGGTGGCAAGAGCTCGCTCCAGGTTATCAACTACCGGCAGCAGCTCGGCGACGAACTTATCCAGGGCGAATTTATGGGCGTTTTCTATATCTCGATCGACCCGGCGGCGCAAATTCTGCATTTCGGCCTGAACCCTGAGCACCTGATCCTTTGCCTGCGATACGGCCTCCCGCAACGTCGCCACATCATCGGATGATCCCTCCGCTGCCGCGTTTTCAGCCTCTGTAGAATTACTCTCATCTGTGGCCGCGCCATCCGGCCCAGCGTTATCTTCCCGAGGTTTTTCATCTCCAGTTGACACGATTTTCCCCTGAGTTGTTGTGGAGTTCTCCGCTATATTGGGTCGGGGCGACTTGTTTCAAGTTAGCCGCCGGAGTTGATTGCATTTGTGGTGCCGTCTTAGGTATAACGGAGGCCATCATAAACAACAGAGAACCGCCGTTGCTTATCTCGCTCTCTATCAGACAATTCACTCTGGTTGACCACCTCGACATTGATTTTCAGAGCGGCATGACGGCTATTACCGGCGAAACCGGCGCGGGTAAATCCCTTATCCTCGATGCACTTGGGCTGGCGCTGGGCGACCGCGGCGACACCGATCGGATCAGGCTCGGTGCGGACAAGGCTGAGGTCTGCGCCAGCTTCGCCCTGGACCGCAACCCTGAGGCCCTGCGCTGGCTCAGCGAACATGATTTCGAATATGAAGGTGATGAATGCCTGCTGCGACGAATTCTGTCCGGTGATGGGCGCTCACGGGGCTACATCAATGGCCAACAGGCGACCATGACCCAATTGCGCGATCTCGGCGCGTTTTTCATTGATATCCACAGCCAGCACGAGCACCAGTCACTGCTTGTTAAAGATCAGCAACGGACTTTGCTGGATAATTTTGGCGGCCATCAGGGCCTGGTCGATACCGTCGCCACAGGGTATCGAAATTGGGCCAGCACCAGGCACAAACTGGATGAATGGCAGAAACAGATCAGCGACTCGAAGTCCCAGCAGGAGCTACTCGCATTCCAGCTCGATGAACTGAACCAGGTGGCGTTGCTGGAAAACGAAGTGGAAACCCTCGAAGAACAACAACTCCTGCTGGCCAATGCCGAGGGCATACTCGCTGCCAGCCAGCAGGTACTGGCGCTTTGTGATGGCGACGACCGAGGCGATCATGGTAGCGGTAGCGAGGCCATCCATGCCGCGCTGAATAAAGCCTGCGCACTCCTTGAGGCCGTGCCACAACTCAGCAAGCCACTGCATGAGGCGCTGGCGTTGCTGGATTCGGCGCGCATCCAGGTCACCGAAGCGATGCGCGAGATCCAACACCACATTGATTCCAGCGACCTGGATCCCATCGGACTACAGCAGATCGAAGAACGCCTGTCACTTGCCTACCAACTGGCTCGCAAGCACAAGGTGGCGCCAATTGACTTGCCCGCCTTACAACTTCGGCTCAGCGAACAACTCGCTCGACTGGCCGGAGCCGAAACCGACCTTGCCGCACTCGGGACGCAGGTCAAGGAGTTCGAAACTGCCTATCTGGCCACGGCGAACAAACTGAGCAAGGCCCGCGCTAAAGCTGCTGCCGCCTTTGCTTCCGCCGTTAACAAACAACTGGCTGATCTGGCCATGGCCGGCGCGACTATCGATGTTTCTATTACACCCCATGATCAACAGCGTTACAGCCTCGCTGGCCTGGAATCCGTCGAAATACTGGTCAGCACCAATCCCGGCCAGCCGCATCGCCCGTTGAACAAAGTCGCTTCCGGCGGCGAATTGTCGCGGATAAGCCTCGCCATCCAGGTGGTGGCGGCAGAGCACGCCAACATTCCAGTGCTGGTGTTTGATGAAGTTGATGTTGGCGTCGGCGGCGCGACCGCCAGCGTGATTGGCAGGCTCCTGAGAAAGCTCGGCAACAAAGGTCAGGTTATCTGCATCTCTCACCAACCGCAGGTGGCGAGTTGCGCGCAGCACCACCTGGTTGCCACCAAGCAACGCACCCGGGATAAAACCGAAAGTATCTTAATCGAACTGGATCAGGCAGCGCGCACCGAAGAGATTGCGAGAATGCTGGGTGGTGAACAGATCACCCCGAAAACGCGCTCCCATGCGGAGGAAATGCTCTCGTCTGGCGCCATTCCGACAAATTAGGTGCGCCGACTTAACGTTAGCTGCGCCGATTTAGCGGCCACACATAAAAAAGCCGGTGCTTTAAGCACCGGCTTTTCCAATAGCGAAGTATCAGGCCTCACATTAGAACTGATAGCCCACCCGCAACGTTAGCTCGTCAGTCCAGTCTATCGGTGTTAATGCCGCCGCGTTATCGCTGCTATCCATAATCGTCGCAAACAGATCTATCGTCCAGTCACCGGTGGGTTTATAGGTGACAGAAGGCTGCGATAGCCAGGACTGATTAAAGTCGTAAAGATAGGAAAATCCAAATCGCCATTTCAGCGTGGGCGACGGCTGTGTGAAGGCGAAGGCCACAGCATCCCAGCCGCCATGCTCTTCACCACCTGACGGCCCCTTATCCGCGGTGCCCCCCAGTGTGCTCAGGTGATGACCCACAAAATCGCTTTCAGATTTGTGCATCCACTGGAAAGAAAAATAGGTCGCCGGAAACTTCTCCGACAGGCGATGGTACTTCTCCAGCCCCAGCACCCAGATATACTCATCTTCCTCTATCGGCTTTTTGGCGCCGTTGTTG
>JBFJZC010000192.1:0-5963 GCA_041622295.1 Porticoccaceae bacterium | reverse complement strand
TTCTGTTAACGATAATCGGCCTGGTATTTCCTATCATGGTTTTGGTAGCGAGTTTCCCAACCAGCTCGAGGTGATGGTCGATGGGCGCTCGGTCTATGAGCCGGTCTTTTCAACGGTTATCTGGAATACCCTCGGCATTGAAATTGAGGATGTCGATTACATCGAAATAGTGCGTGGTCCGAGTGCATCCTCCCACGGTTCTAATGCGTTTCTTGGCGCAGTTAATATCGTTACCCGCCAGCCGTTACAGGACACCGGGACGACGATCAGGGCCACCAGCGGCAGTCGTTCTACAGGCAACGCCTCGGTGCGCTTTAATGACAGCATTGGCCCTCTGAATTACCGCATCAGCGCTGGCTACCGCCACAATAACGGCTTTCCGAGTGTGCCGGGCGTTGGCGGTCTGGACGATGGTCGGGAGCTTGCCCAAATGTCTTTTCGCGGCACGGCAACACCAACCCTGGGCGATACGTTGGACCTGGGCTTTGGCTATGCTAACGATCGCACGGGCCTTGGCGACGCCGATCACCCTGACGAATTTATCGACACTGATTATTATGCTGGTTATCAGACCGTGAAATGGAGTCACGTTCTGCCCAGCGGTAATGAGTTCAGCCTGCATGCCTACCACAACAGTTTAAGGGTGAATAGCTCAACCGAGCCTGGTTTGATTTCGGAGTTTCTGGGGATTCCCGCTGCCTTCGTGGAGCCTTTTCTCGGCATTCCCGATCAACTTTTTAGCGAGGGTCTGGGCAGTTTGGCTTCAGAGCGGTTTGATATTGAGTTCGAACACCAGATGCGCGTGGCCGAACATGTTCGCGCAGTGTGGGGGCTGGGCGGCCGCAGCGAGTATACGGAGAGCGAGCTGCTGCAGGGACGGAATGACAAAATTCATGAAGAATCGGTCCGAGGCTTTATCCATAGCGAGTGGCAACCATCTTCACGCTGGCTGGTTAATGCTGGGGCGATGATAGAGAAAACCTTTGTCGGCACCTTGGTTTCGCCTCGATTCAGCGTCAGTCACCAGTGGACTCGAAACCACACGCTGCGTATGAGTGTGGCCCAGGGCAAAAGGGCGCCTTCCATTACTGAAGCTAACCTTGATCATCAATCGGCCATTCAGGGCATCCCCTACAACGCTATTATTCGGAGCGATAAACGACTCGCAGAAGAGCGGGTGACGTCATTTGAACTGGCCTGGGCCGGGTACTTTCCCGATTGGCGGGTTACGGCAGACGTTAAGGTGTTTCGCGAGCAAGTTCGCGATGGCATCGATGCCTTTGAAGAAGATGTGGTGCTGCCGATCCCTTTCTTTGACCACGACATCAAGGTTAAAGCCAACACTGCGCAATGGGATACTACCGGCGCGGAGATGCAGGTGGTTTACCGGCCGGTGACGCGCGCATTACTACGACTGCACTACGCTTATATCGACCTGGACAGTGACTTTGTGAAACGCTTTGAACCCGTTAAAGTTCAGGGCGACTTCAACGACTCGCAAGCCCGCCACTCGGGTGGCTTATTGTTCAATTACCAGCTGACGCCCAGCTTCGATGCCGGGTTAACGGTGTACCATCAAAGCGCAGTTGACTGGCGAGGGGGTAATTTTATTGACGAGTATACGCGGCTGGATGCGCAAGCCTCCTACCGCGTCAGGCTTGGCAATAACACAGGCAAGGTGCAACTGGTTGCCCAAAATGTAACGGGCGACTACGCTGAGTTCAATGAAGAGAACGTCTTTGAGGCGCGGTACTATGTGGCGTTCAGCCTTGATCTACCCTGAGACCAGGGTAGGCCGAGGGTGACAGGTGGTCCGGCAGGAAGTGGAGTTCTGAGTCGCACTAGAGAACCTCACCTGACAGTAAAGTTTGGTAGCAGGGTGCCGCCGAAATGCAGTATTAACGCAGTAATATAACGAAGAATGGAATCGTAGATAGTGGTCACTTGGGGTCGTAACCGGCATCGTAACCGGGATCATAAAAGGGTTAGGCAGAGTGTTTCGTCACTGATGCTGATGCTGATGCTGATGCCGATATCTGGTATGGCAGCGAGCGAGGTGTACCTCGTATCCTCCGGCAGCGCGCCTTACTATGAGCGCGTAGCAAAAGTCTTTACTGATGAGTTATTGGCCCGCCTCCCCGGCGTAAAAATACATCGACGCGATGTCCACAATGCGGAGGTTGCACCGGGTGCTGTGCTGGTCACAATTGGATCTGAGGCGACAGCCCTGGCGATAAACAACTACCCCGGGGAGGATATTCTGAGTTTGTTGTTGCCCATGGCTGCGTGGCGCGATTTGAATGTGATCGATACCGCGGATGGTCGTCGCGCGGCCGTGGTCATAGACCAGCCATTTGAGCGCGCGCTAATACTCGGCAAGCTACTCAAGCCCGGTGCCAGAAAGTTTGGCGCGGTGTTTGGGCCAGCGGCTCAGGTGACCAGAAGCGATAGTCTTGAACGGGCGTCCCGAATCGGCATTGAAGTCGTATGGGCGGACCTGTCGCCAGCTGATAATCCAATCAGCGTGCTCACCCCGGTGGTTCAACAAGCTGATATTTTCGTGGCGGTCCCGGGTCGGGCCGTATTTAACCGCAATACCGCGAAATGGGTACTCCACCTTGGCTTTCGACAGCAGATCCCTGTTATCGGATTTTCAAAATCCTACACTGACGCTGGCGCCCTCGCTTCGGTTTATTCCAGTCCCGAGAATATTGGTCGTCACGGTGGCGAATTGCTGGCCGACCTGCTCGGCGTGGACGCTGCGGCCGATGCGTCTGCTTTATCCGCCGCCAATTCGGCGGGCGTCAATTCTCAGGTCCCTGGCTCATGGGGTGGCAATCCAGACAATCCAGACAATATTGCAACGACCAGCGCAGGTTCGAAGCGCGGTGGCGATGATCAATGGCGTGCGTACTACCCCAGGTACTACACTCTGAGCACCAACCCGGAGGTGGCGAGATTGCTCGACATTACGCTGCCATCCTCAACTGAACTGTACAGGATGTATAGCGACGCTCTGCAGTCAGCGCAATGATTAACCGGCTCAGGACCTTTGGTGAGACCCTGCATGGCAGGCTGGTATTAGCGACATCCTTGCCACTGCTGGCGCTTACTGTCCTCCTTACCGCCAATACCGTGCTTGATCGTCAGCGTGACGTCACGACCAGACTGCATCAGACTGGTCATAGCCTCGCCGCTTACCTGGCGACTATCTCCGATTTCGCGCTTTATTCCGCTAATGAGGAGTTGCTGACTTCGCTGGCGGTCTCCTCATCCAGGATTGATAGTGTGGCGGGCATCGCGTTTCTGAGCTCGACCCGCCAGATTTTGGTATCGACTATTCCTGCTGCTAAATGGGTGCCGTTGCCAGTCGCGTCTGACGATGGCGCTCAGTTACGAAAAGGTAACTACCTGTTTTTTGAGCAATCAGTGATGGCGACCGGCCTCGATATCGATGATTACGAGACAGGAGTATCTGCCGCTAACTCCGATGCGCGACGCCTTGGCTGGGTGGTTGTCGCTCTGGACATGACCACGAGCCAGGGCGAGCGCAGAGAGATATTGATCAGCGGTGTCGGGATAGCGCTGGGCATCATGGCGATGGCCTTCCTGCTGTCTTACCTGTTGAGCAGAACAATTGTTGCACCGATTAAAAACCTTACTGAAACGGTTAGTAAAGCTGAGTGGGGGGACTTGTCGGTGCGCGCAGCCCCTGCGTCGGGCGAAGAGCTTGGCGGTCTGGCGCGCGGCATTAACCATATGATTGAGTCAATTGAGCAGGGCCAGATCAGTTTGCAGCAAGAAGTTGCCAGCGCTACCAACCAGCTGCAGGTTACCCTGGTGGACTTGCGCTCCAAAAATAGTGAGCTGGAAGTTGCTATGTTGCTGGCGGACGAAGCAAACGCCGCGAAAAGCGAATTCCTGGCGCGGATGAGTCACGAACTACGTACCCCCCTGACTTCGATACAGGGTTTTATTCGTCTTATGACCAAGGCGGATCTGGAGGTTGCTGAAAAGCAGTATTGTCTGATTATTGATCAGGCTGCCGAACAGTTACTCCGGTTGATAGACGATATCCTTGAGTTTACCCGTCTGCAGGCGGGCGCGATGACACTTGAAGAGTTGCCTTTTGATCTTTCCAAATGTCTGGAAAACCCCATCCGACTGTTGGCGCCAACGGCCCATGGAAAAAATATCGAGTTGATTCTCGATATCGAGCCGGATGTCCCCCTGGCAGTAGTCGGCGATTCGCTGCGAGTACGGCAAATCATATCTAACCTGGTGGCCAATGCCGTCAAATTTACTGAAGCCGGGTATGTGCGCGTGCACGTCACGGTGGCTGGGGACGAGGCGCATCGCTGTCGCCTTGCGATATCGGTGGAGGACACTGGTATTGGTATATCGGATGAACAGAAAGAGCATATTTTTCAGGCTTTCATTCAGGCGGATACGTCTATATCCCGGCGCTTTGGCGGTACCGGCCTGGGGCTTTCTATCGTCAATGGCTTGATAAAGTTGATGGCGGGTAGCGTCAGGCTTGACAGTAAAGTGGGTGAAGGGTCAACGATTACAGTGATTTTACCGCTGCGTAAACAACCGAGTGTGAGTCGCCCTAAACTCACTCTGGCGGCCATTTTATATGATCCTAACGAGCGATCCCGGGAGGCCCTGGAGCATACGTTAATGCGCCTCACCGATCAGGTTGAAAGTTACGGTGATATTCGGGGGTTTCAGGCGGCACTGGAGGTGGCCGCAACGGGGGTTATCATCGTCGGTTTGCCATCGACTGCGGCCGTCGCTGCACAGGTGCAGGGGGCCTTGTTGCCCAAGATCAGAGAATACACGGATCTACCCCTGGTCGTCGTATCGCCACTGCAAATGTTACAGAATCGGCTGTCTGTTGAGCAGGAGGAGCTGTTGAAACCGGTGACGTTTGTTAGCAAGCCGGTGGGTATGGAGGACCTTTCCGCAATTCTCACATCATTTGATGAGCAGCGAGCGGTCAGCAGAGGCATCGAAAAGCCGTTGTTTGGAATTAAGGCGCTGATTGCCGAAGACAACGAGTTTAGTCGCCTGTTACTCAAAACTCTTCTGCAACGCGCCGGCTGCCGCTGTTATGTGGTGACAAACGGCCGTGAGGCGATTGACGCCTGTCTGGCCGGGCAATTCGATATTCTACTTATCGATGTGCACATGCCTGAGGTCAACGGGCTGGAAGCATTGCGGGAAATCAGATCGCTGACAAATGCCAACAGCGAAACACCGGCCATCGTCTTAACGGCTGATGTGCTGCGCCACGAAACTGAGAGCGCGACAGAAGCTGGCGCCAATCAGGTCATCCTCAAGCCCGTAGATGAAGTGGCATTGATCAACGCCATTATGAGGTTGACCGGCAGGGCGCAGCGGGCAGCAATTGATATCGCACATATTCGGCAACGGGTGCCACAGGAACGGTTTTTCACCGAGATTGAAAGGTTGCTAGATACAGTCTGCAGCGCTAACGGGGACGAGGCGACCGGCGAGCTTCGTGAGGCGATCCACCAGCTGGTCGGTATTGCGGGGGTATTCAAGCTCGGTTCTCTGGAAAAGCAGGCAAGGCTCCTGCATGAGCTGGCTAAGGTCGGCGACTACGCCGGTGTTGAAGCCGTCGTCGCCGATCTGAAAAACGAGGTGAATACGCTCAAGCACAGTGTTGGTTAGTTCCTGTGGTTCCGCGTTCTATCGGGGGTTTGGTCTCCCAACGTCTGGTACGCGGTTTCTTCTAGGCAATGCCTGGGTCTTTATAACAGACGTACCCGCATGACGCCCTCGACTGCTGCAATAGCCGAAACAATGCTTGCTGACGGCTTATCTTCGAGATCGATAATGTTATAAGCAATGCTGTCCCTGCTTTTGTTCACCAAGTCGATGACGTTGTTGTTGCTATCGGCGAGGATGCTCAACACATTGCCTAACACCTTGGG
>JBFJZC010000191.1:0-5985 GCA_041622295.1 Porticoccaceae bacterium | reverse complement strand
GACAAAACTACTAAGCTTACATCTCGTGTAGTTTATTGAACCAACGCTGGCCTCGTACCGCCCCCCCTCTTTGGGTGCGAGGCTGGCGTTTTCTTTACCCTTAATAACCTGACAATAAATCGATGAATAATTTGCTCAGGGTTGTGCTCGTGATGCTCGCTCTTGTGTGGTTGATGCCTGGGCACGCCAGCCAGGGCAACGGCACCGAAGATGCTTTTGCAGCGGCGCTGGCGCAACTGACAAAAGGAAGTTTTAGCGACAGGGCTCTTGTTATTGATGAGCTGGCCAGACTTGGCGACGCGCGCGTGGCGGACGTTTTTGATGCGTTTTTGCAAGGTTCGCTGTATTACGACAAGTCGACCAGGGCTGTCCTGATCGTTACTAAAAGTGCGACAGGTTACCTCGGCAATGAAGTACTTGCCGGCAAGGAACCGGGTCTGGTGACAAAAAAGGATATTAAGAAAATAAGTGTGAATAATGCGTTGCGCCAGCAGTTGCGCCGCTGGATTGCGCTGTTCAAGTTAGGCAGTGTCAATGCGGACAGTCGGGAGGAAGCGGCGCAGGCTCTGATTAAGGCGCCATCGCGGGAGTTTTTGTTACCCCTGGAGCAGGCGCTGGCTGCGGAATCCGAGGGCCATGTAAAGGCTGCGATGATGCTTGCCAAGGCGTCCATATTATTAGGCAGTGACGATCCGGTGGAACGCCTGGCGGCGGTGAGTGCGATGGCGGATGCCAGTGATAGTCGCGTCGTGACCATGCTCGAAGTACTTGTCGCACAGGACGCTAACGGCCATTTTTCCGAAACCGATGAGGCAGTGCGAGCCGCTGCTCAGGACGCGTTAATTCAGCTGCGGACGAGAGGGAAACTTTACCGGTTTGTCGAGGATCTCTTTTTTGGTGTAAGCCTGGGCTCGGTGTTGCTGTTGGCGGCTGTGGGGCTGGCGATCACCTTCGGCGTGATGGGTGTTATCAATATGGCCCATGGCGAGATGATTATGCTCGGTGCCTACACGACCTACGTTGTCCAGCTGTTGATGCCTGAGCACATTGGCCTGTCTCTTCTGGTCGCCATTCCTGCCGCGTTCCTGGTATCCGGTTTATTCGGCGTGGCGATTGAGCGTTGTGTGATCCGTTTTCTCTATGGGCGGCCTCTGGAGACCTTGCTGGCCACCTTTGGGGTCAGCCTTATCCTGCAACAGCTGGTACGGTCCATTTTTACGCCGCTGAACCGTTCGGTGCTGACGCCAGACTGGATGAGTGGTTCCTGGCAAATCAACGGCATGCTCTCGCTGACTTACAACCGTCTTTACATCATTATTTTTGCGCTGCTGGTGCTGTTTGGTCTGATGCAGCTACTTAAGCGCAGCTTCTTCGGGTTGCAAATGCGCGCGGTGACACAGAATCGCGCCATGGCCAGTTCCATGGGGATTCGCACTGGCTGGGTCGATGCGCTGACCTTTGGTCTGGGTTCCGGTATCGCCGGGATTGCCGGTGTCGCACTCAGCCAGTTGACCAATGTCGGCCCCAATCTTGGTCAGGCCTACATCATCGATTCTTTTATGGTGGTGGTATTCGGCGGTGTGGGTAATCTAATGGGCACCTTTGTCGGCGCCATGACATTGGGCCTCGTTAACAAATTTGCCGAACCGTTCACTGGCGCGGTGCTGGCTAAAATACTGATTCTGGTCTGCGTTATTCTGTTTATTCAGCGTCGCCCGCGCGGGCTGTTCGCCCTGAAAGGTCGCTTTGTCGAGGATTGATGACATGTCTGTAACACAGAGAGCGTGGCTTAAAGGCGACGTGGGGGGCAGCTGGTTAGTCGCCTTAATCGCGCTGACCATTGTCATGGTTCCTATATTGAATCTGGCCGTTCCCGTCGAATCGCCGCTGCATATTTCTACTTATACGGTGTCGCTGCTGGGTAAGTATCTGAGTTTTGCGCTGCTGGCGCTGGCGGTTGATTTGATCTGGGGATATGCCGGTATTCTGAGCCTGGGCCACGGCGCTTTCTTTGCGCTGGGCGGTTATGCCATGGGTATGTACATGATGCGGCAGATCGGTGATCGCGGCGTTTACGGTAACCCGATACTGCCGGACTTTATGGTCTTTTTGAACTGGAGTGAATTGCCCTGGTACTGGTACGGTTTTGATAGCTTCGCTTTTGCGGCGATCATGGTGTTGGTGGCCCCGGCCCTGCTGGCGTTTGTATTTGGCTGGCTGGCTTTTCGTTCGAGGGTAACCGGTGTGTATTTTTCGATCATTACCCAGGCGCTGACGTATGCGTTGATGCTGGCATTCTTTAGAAATGACATGGGCTTTGGCGGCAATAACGGCTTAACAGACTTCAAGGATATTCTGGGCTTCAGTCTGCAATCCGATGCGACAAAAAACGGTTTGTTTATCTGTTCAGGCATCGCGTTGATCGCGGGTTATCTACTGTGTCGTTACATCGTTAGCTCGAAATTGGGGCGTGTACTGGTATCGATCCGTGATGCGGAGAGTCGGACTCGCTTTATTGGCTACAGAGTTGAACACTACAAGTTGTTTGTCTTTGTGCTGAGCGCGATGCTGGCGGGCGTGGCTGGAGCCTTATACGTCCCCCAGGTGGGCATAATAAACCCGGGCGAGTTCGCCCCCTTATTGTCGATCGAGATCATTATCTGGGTGGCGATTGGCGGTCGCGGTTTTCTCTACGGCGCGGTGCTGGGGGCTATTTTGGTCAATTACGGCAAGACGTATTTTACCGGAGCATTCCCGGAAATCTGGTTATTTATGCTGGGAGGCCTGTTTGTGGTTGCGACGTTGTTCTTGCCCAGGGGGGTGGTCGGTTTGCTGTCTGCGCGGAAAAGTTCGGCGGGTGGTAACAACGCTGCGGGCTCGACTGGCAGTGTGGCCGACAGCGCCACCGGGGTAGCCAGCGAGGAGGCATCCTGATGGAAGGCGGCGTACACATTCCCAGTAATATTTTGTATATGGATAACGTGACTGTTTCCTTCGATGGCTTCAAAGCGCTCAACGATCTTTCACTGGTGGTGGCACCCGGTGAATTACGCGCCATCATAGGGCCAAACGGCGCCGGTAAAACCACCATGATGGATGTCATTACCGGTAAAATTCGCCCTGATACCGGGCAGGTGTTCTTTCGCGATACCATCGACCTCACCCAGTACGATGAAGCCGAGATTGCCAATCTGGGCATCGGGCGTAAGTTTCAGAAACCCACCGTTATTGAAAGTCTGACAGTGGAAGAAAATCTGGATCTGGCCATGGCTGGCGAGCGGAGCGTACGCAAGACCCTGTTCAGCAGGCAAAGTGCACAGCAGCGGGCGCGCATTCAGGAAATCCTCATTTTGGTGGGTCTGGTCGACCGGGCTGTCGATAATGCTGGATCTTTATCCCACGGCCAAAAGCAGTGGCTTGAAATCGGCATGCTGATTATTCAGGAACCGGAATTACTGTTGGTAGATGAGCCGGCCGCTGGCATGACAGACCATGAAACCGAGCTCACAGCTGAGCTTTTAAAGAGTATTAGTGGTGAGCGCTCGGTGGTGGTTGTGGAGCACGATATGGAGTTTATTAAGGCGCTCGACTGCCATGTCACGGTGCTGCATGAGGGTCATCAGCTGGCGGAAGGTTCCCTCGCGCATGTACAAAAAAACGAGCAGGTCATTGAAGTTTATCTGGGCCGCTAACGATGCTGAATATTAGTGATGTTGATCTCTTTTACGGTGCCAGTCAGGCTCTGCGCAAAGTCAGCTTTCATGCTGAAAAAGGTAAGGTGTCCTGTGTGATGGGTCGTAATGGCGTCGGCAAAACGTCGCTGATGCGTGCTGTGGCCGGTCAGCAGTCGATCAGCGGCGGGAGCATTCGCTGGGAGGATACGGATATCAGCCGCCTGCCGCCCCATGAGCGAGCCAAACTGGGTATCGCCTACGTACCGCAGGGGCGTGACGTCTTTTCGCAACTGACGGTACTCGAAAACCTGAAGACGGGTTATTCGGTATTGCCACGCGGCGAGCGACATATCCCCGATGAGATTTTCGAGCTGTTCCCGGTACTGAAGCAGATGCTGAAGCGTCGTGGCGGTGACCTGTCCGGCGGGCAACAGCAGCAGCTGGCGATTGGACGCGCTCTGGTCACGCGACCCCGTTTGTTGATTCTCGATGAACCCACCGAAGGTATTCAGCCGTCGATCATCAAGGATATTCGAAACGTCATAGCGTTGTTACGTGATCGTGGCGACATGGCCATTTTACTGGTCGAGCAGTATTTCGATTTTGCTCGTGACCTGGCGGACAGTTACATGGTCATGGATCGCGGCGAGACGGTGTTGTCGGGTCTTGGCGTCGAGATGGAAGAAGCGGAGGTACGCCGTTATATTGCGGTTTAACTTTTTCAACCGTTACAGAAGAGATATGCCTTTGATTGCCCCGTGCTCAGAACAGGGTCTTAGAACAGGGTCTTAGAACAGGGTCTGGTATAGCTATCACTTTACAACCGGAAATAAAATTATGAAATATCTATGCACTATTGGTCATCGGGTCGGGCAACTGGCGGTGGTCGCGGGTTTAGGGCTAATGGCGGTCAATGCCTGGTCGCTTGAGACACTTCATGTCGGTGCAGGTAAAACTCATCAGCTTGATGCAGCGCAGGCCGACTGGGTATTTGACGAGCTGGTGCTCGAAAATGGTGCGACGTTGGTGCTATCTGGATCTGTACCGCAATGGAATCTGGAAGCGCGCCGTGCTCGTATTGGCCGGGGGGTGACAATAGTCGGTCAGGGCGTTGCCGGCGGTCAGGGTCGCGATGGCGCGTCCGTCAGTGGCAAGGCCGCAGATTGTAAAGATGGCCAGCCGGGCGGGCAGGCCAGCCATGGCGCTAATGGCGCCAGTGGGGTGTCAATATTACTAACGCTGGCCGTTGTAGAGCTGGACTCACTGACCATTGATGTTGGTGGTGGTGCGGGTGGTACGGGTGGTGCTGGCGGCAATGGTCAGAAAGGCGGTGGCGCGGACAAGTGTTCGGGCGGCGATGGTGGTGACGGCGGTGACGGTGGTGACGGCGGCGACGGCGGTAATGGAGGCAATGTGCGGGTGTACTACAGCTTCCTGCCAGAAAGTGGTTTAGAGGGAGGGCTGGGCAAACGCATCGCCGTCCTTAACCGCCCCGGTGCGGGCGGTAAACCGGGTGCCGGTGGCACCGGTGGTGAAGGCGCTGAAGGACACTATGTCAACATGAGAACCCTAACGGGCAACAAAAAATGGGTTCCGGGTGGCGACCGTGGTAAACCGGGACGCGGCGGCAAAGAAGGTCGGATTGGTGTCAAGGGTCAATTTGTCGCAGAGCGCGATTTGAATCGGCGCATTGATGAATTGTTGATGCGCTCTGGCGGTAGTGTGCCTGCTGCTGTGCAGACCGTCGACAGCAAGTCAGGCAATCGTCTGGAGCTCATTGAGAAAAACCAGGCAGAAATCCTCCGGCGACTCGACGCGTTGGAGAAAAATCTGCGTTAATTCCTGGTGTCAGGATCTGTAGAGATTGTCCATTGTCCGTTCAGCAGGCCAGCGGCCAGTCATTGACCGACTGGCTGCTGTGCAGGAGGGACCCCAGTAGTTGTAACAGTGCTAAAAACAGACGGCGGTAGCAGCGTCAACAAAGACTCCCGGTGGACCTTCCATGCCACTTTACCGAACATGCATCGCTTAACACCCATCACGTAATATTCGTAATTCGCGCACCAATTCGGTTCGATCAGGTGCTGCTGCGCCCCTTCGTAGTGCGTTGCGATGTCGAAATTCAGCTAGTCACTTGGATTACTGCGATATTCGGTTGAGATTGCCCCTTTTTAGTTAATTGGCATGGGTTCTGCTTAGCAGGGTTTGAGGTTGTTGTTCAGTATGCATGCTCCTCAACAATTAACTTACAGATAAGCAATGAGGGAAACTTTATGTTGTCAAAACAAGCTAAATTAGTGCGATTGGGCGT
>JBFJZC010000190.1:0-6031 GCA_041622295.1 Porticoccaceae bacterium | reverse complement strand
GGCGTGGCCAGCCAACCCTCCATTTGAGGATTGGCAAGCGGTTCAACCGCACTCCCCGGTGCCCAGGGATCACGCCTCGCCAGACCGTCACTGTCCATACGTTGCAACAGGGTCGTACGCAGCGACGGCGTCACCCAGCGATCCAGGTCATGGGCATAGTTTGCATAAACTGGTAAACGCTCAACCAGCAACTTGCCTGATTGCGCTGACAGACCGGCAAGTTTTTCCAGTGTCGGCCAGGGTTTTTCAGGATTGACAAAATCCGGCGTCACTGGCGATACACCACCCCAGTCGTTTATACCCGCACTAATCAGTTTTGCCAGCACGCCGTCATTAAGATTCGGCGGTGTTTGAACAGGCATTTCTGCGCCAAAAACCAGCCGCGCCACGGCGATGGTCCACAGCAACTCATCGAGAGGTGCGTCTGGCGTATCAGCCATCAACGTACCGGGCTTGGCGCAAAAATTCTGAATAATAATTTCCTGAATATGGCCGTATTCGTCGTGCAGATCCCGCAATGCCAACAACGCTTCAATACGTTCGCGGCGCGTTTCGCCGATGCCTATCAGGATGCCGCTGGTATAGGGAATGTTCAGCTGCCCTGCCAATCTGAGTGTCGCCAGCCGAACATCCGGTCGCTTGTCTGGCGAGCCGTAATGCGCGCCGCCTTTTTCACACAGACGTTCCGATATTGATTCGAGCATCATGCCCTGAGACACCGACACTTCCCGGCAAGCGATGAGTTCGGCCTCGTTCATCACGCCTGGATTGAGATGCGGCAGCAAACCCGTTTCGTCAAAAACCAGTTTGGCCATCGCATTGAGATACTGCGCGGTGGTTTTATAACCCAGCTCAGCCAGCGCCTTGCGCGCTGTCTCATAACGCAACTCCGGCTTATCGCCCAGCGTAAACAGGGCTTCGTGACAGCCCGCCGCCGCGCCTTCCCGAGCAACCTTTAACACCTGTTCCGGCAGCATATACGGCTGTTCGAGGTTCCTCGGCGGCTGAGCGAAAGTGCAGTAATGACAGACATTGCGACACAGTTGCGTGAGGGGAATAAAGATTTTTCGCGAATAAGACACAAGGCCATCATCGCTCTGATCACGCAGAGCGGCGGCGCGGGCCATAAGACTTGCTAACGAGGACGCCTTAGTCAGCAGGGAGTTTTCGGTCAACGCGGAGCTCTGAGCCGTCTCTGAGCCCAGCAAAGATACCGGCTCTTCAGCCAGAGCCAGAGCCGATTCCCGACTGAGTCGTTCGACCGTTAAAGATGCTATTACGCTATTCAACCGGTTTGTCTCCCGTCCAAAGCCTCGCCAACACGCCCGACTTTTTCCGCTATACCACTGCTGAGCAGGTAGCGTTGCGTATGGGATTGTATCGGCATGGCCATCAGTTGTTGCAAGTTCTCGACAGTGTCAATGTCCAGACTCAATCCCGCCATCTCCAGCAGTGTCGGTTCAATGCCGCGCATACGGGCAAGATCACAATGACGTCGGCTACTGTTGTGTCCAAAGGCCGGTGGAATCAACGTAGGCGGCGACAGCGCCAGAGCATTGGTGCCGCCATCAGCTAGCGCCGGAACCAGTGTCATACCCCGCCCTGACACCTTCATTGCAGCTGTGTGGCGAGTCAGTATCTCGACAACATTGTCAACGCTAACAAGAGGAACATCGACAGGCACCATTAACAGGCCCTGTTCGCCTTCACCGGCTAGTACATTAGCAGCCATCGCAAAAACTGCGCACAACGCTTCGTTGCCCAGCCCCGACCGCAGTGGTGGTTCTGTCAACACACGAGCGCCGTATACCAGCGCCTGCTCACGCACCTGCGCGTCGCTGGTAATAACCACCAGCCCGGATACCAGCGCAGAATCCCTTTGTGCTGTGCAGATGGCGCCCAGCACGTCGTCGATCATGTGTCGCATCAACTCGCTGCGCTCTGCCTCGGACAGAGCAGGCGCCAGTCTTTGCTTGGCTTTAACAAAACCTTTGATGGGCACGACAACTTTCATATTTGCGGTATCGGGACTGGAAAGCGGAACTTGTTGCGCCTCATCATAGCACCATACCTCGATCGGGAATCAAGTGGGAATCGACCCGGAAAGGGAAGCATCAAGCTCTGCGACACCGCTCAGCAAAATCCAGAGTTTGCCGAGCCAGCGCAATTTTATGGTCGAGGTTGAGCATTAAAGTATCGGTAATCTGCACATGTGCAATCTTGTCCGCAATGTTATCCCGCGTCGTTACATCGCGCTGATCGAGAATAAAACCGTCCAGAAAATCTTCGTAGTGAGCAGCCACAGTTGCTGGCGTGCATTGCAGACCGAGTTCGCGCATCATTTTTGCTGTTGGCCCCTTGACCGCAGCGCCGCCGACAATCGGAGAAATCGCAAGCACAGGTGCTGAGCAAACACGCAAGGCCTCCCGCACACCCGCCAGGGCGAGTATCGGGTCAACACTGACAAAGGGATTTGATGGGCAAATTATTACCGCATCCAGCTCGTCACTCGCCAGGGCCGCCATTAGCTCCTGCAAAGGCTGGGCAGGCACCTTGACGTTATCAATGCCAGAAAAATGAAAGCCCGTTACCTGGGGCTGGCAGCGCTCACGCACAAAGTAATGCTGAAAGGCAAGGGTGCCAGTCGTGGTGGCCACCATGGTTTCTACGCGATCGTTACTCATCGGCAATATGCGTGCGGTAATGCCCAGTTTAGTGGCGACTTGCCGAGTTATGGCGTCAAGTTTTACACCGGCATTCAGCAACCGCGTTCGCTCAACATGGAGAGCAAGATCTTTATCGCCAAGATAAAACCAGTCTTCGCCACCCAACGCCGACAACGAGGCCATGAAGTTGCCGGATTCCTCTGCCCTGCCCCAGCCGGTGTCAGTATTAACAATGCCCGCCAGCGTGTACGTGACAGTGTCGATATCAGGGCAAATACGCAGCCCCAGATGATCGAAATCATCCCCCGTATTGACGACCACAGTAAGAGCGTCGCCGGGCAGCACATGGCTCAGACCAAGTGCGAGTTTAGCGCCGCCCACACCGCCACAGAGAGCCAGTACGCGCCGCCTTTTAGCCACTCAGCCGCACCTGTCTCGAATAACCAGACCAGCGTCGACACCGCCATGCCTGAGAAATAGCATCAACGAAACAGGTCCTTGTCTTTGGGTCGCATCAAGGCGGCAGCGTTGTTAAAAGTGCTTTTGTTCATACTGGCCAAATCTAGCCCCCGGATTAGCACCACCGGCTGCCCTTCATCACCTTCACCCTGAACAAGGGACGCCGCGCTGGCCAGCTCATCCGCGAGCGCGACTTCTGTCACCTCCAGCGTTCTACCAAATAAATCTTTTTCACCGCGCCGATCTTGCAGCGCCGGCAAACCCGCAGCGCCCAGAGCCATACCCACTGTGCCATTGCGCCACGCGCGGCCGACGCTATCGTTGACAATAACCGCAATATTGACACCAAAAAGATTAACGATCTTTCGACGCAACTGATCAGCAAAGGTATCGGAAGATTCGGGCAACAGCAGCACTCTCTCACCCAGTTCCGCACTGTGCTGAATATTGGAGGCGTCGATGCCAGCATTGGCCATCACGTAGCCCAACTTGTGCTCAACGATAAGCACCCCGGGACAATGCCGAAGTACCGCGTTAGACTCCCTGAGAATCAGCTCCACATGGCGCGGATCCTTATCCACCTCAGCCGCCAGCTTCATCGCCTGCGCAGACGGCTCGATCTCACGCAGATCGACATAGCGGTTTTCAGCTTTGGACACCACCTTCTGGGCGACCACCAATACATCTCCCGGCTCGACAACCAGTTGCTGATCGCCAAGGCATTTAATGATCTTTTTAACAAGATCATCGCCGGGGTTAATCAGGGGGAAGTTTTTTAACGCCAGCAATTGCAACTGATCAACAGCCATCAGGCACTACGCCTCTGAGGGTACATAAACGGGTGGAAGTAGCTACAGGTTTGTCACTTACACCTGGGGGTTGCCTGTAATTTTGAATCCGGAACCGGGGATTTTATAGCGCCTGTTCAGGGTAATAAGCACCGACGTCATGGCCTCGGCGACCACAGCATTAGCAATGGGTCCGGCGTGCCAGCCTTTCATGCCAGCAGCGGCCGTTAGTTCGACCACCAGTGCGCAGGCGTCCTTGTCATTTCCGCAGATCAGCACATCGCAGTCGGGGTCGTGACTCAGGTCGTTCAAATGATCGGCCGCAACGTTCTGGTAAGCGGAAACTACCCGCACGCCGTCACCCAAAAATGCCTGTGCCCGTGCGCTGGCGCTGCCGCCTTCCGGCAATTGCACCGTCCCGACTTTCGGTGGCACAAGGGGTACCGTGACATCGATAAACACTTTGCCCTGCACCGCATCCTTGATGGATTCCAGGGTGCTTTGATGATTGGCGAAAGGTACGGTCATCACCACCACTTCACCGGCTATGGCGGCCTCTTCGTTGGCCATGCCACGAACAGCATGGGCGAGATTCCGCGCGTTCAAATTAGCGGCAGCGGCCTCGGCTTTTTCCCGGGTGCGCGAGCCGATAATCACCTCGTAACCAGCCACCGCCCAGCGCAGGGCGAGACCACCGCCAAGATCGCCACTGGCGCCTAATACTGCTATTACCGGCATTTTATCCGCTTCGCTCATATGCTGATTTCCTTCAAACAACCTGTTATTGGAGCTGCGTACTGACAGCCGATTACTTGCAACGCGCCCTGAGTGCCGGCATCACCTCTTTGGCAAACAACTCAATACTGTTACGGGTACGGCGGGGATCTGCGCCCGGCATCGACATCATCAGTGTCAGATGAGTGCCGGGAGACTCCTCCTGCGCCGCCACCAGTTCTTCCAGCACGCTTGCGGGGTCGCCAATGATAGCGGTACGACCAAAGCTTTCACAGTATTGGCTGGCCCTAAGTTCTGCCGGCGATGGCACCTTGCTTTCAGCAATACCGTCACCGGTGACATCACCCGACTCCTCGGCCCAGGCCTGGTACTGACTCATAACGTGGTGCAGGGGCTCAGCGCAATCGTCCCAGGCACGGTCTTTGGTTTCGGCTACGTAGCACATCAGCAGATGGCCGATATTGAAATCATCGGGGTTGCGGCCGTGGCGCTTGAGTGCTTCGATATATTTGCGGCGATGCTCCACTGCCCCAATGGCCGCTAGATGGCAACCCAGACGAGCGGCCCTATCCAGCGCCTTGTCACCCCGCGCGCCGACCCAGATGGGCAAAGGGTTTTGTACGGGTGGCGGTACGATCTGCGCATCGGTGTACTGATTAAAGCGACCGTCCAGGGTAACCTTTTCTCCCGCCAACAGGGCCTGCACCACGGGCAGACCTTCGGCAAAACGCGCCGCGCGTTCACTGGACGGAATGCCCATACCGGTAAATTCGCCGGGGCGGTAACCCAGCCCGACACCGAGATCAAAACGGCCTTTCGAAATAACGTCCACCGTCGCCGCGTCTTCGGCCACACGAATAGGGTTGTGCAAGGGTAGCAACATGACATAGCTGCCGATGCGGATGGTCGAGGTGCGCGCAGCTATCGCAGCGGCGATGGGCATCAGCGACGGCGAATAACCGTCTTCGACAAAATGGTGCTCAGTGAGCCAGATGTGGTCATAGCCCAGCGCCTCAGCCGCCACGGCGTGATCCAGTTCATGCTGGTAAATATCCACCCAGCTCGAGCGATTGAACGGTGGATTACGAAACATAAAGATGATGCCGATATCCAGCATAATTAAGCCCCCGGGACATTTCATTGTCTTATTGACCGAACAAGTTAAACCGCAGGAAACATAATTACAACGGTAGATCGCCGACCCGATGGCGGCGGCAATGGCAAACAAAGACCAATGACATTGCCAATATTATTTATACCCGGACAACGTCATACCCGGACAACGCTACAAGCCTTATTCCCTTATCATCAAGGCACCCGCCAGCATCTCAAATGCCCTCGTTTCGCGCGAATACCATCATTCTTGACTGATCAGTCAAGAAT
>JBFJZC010000189.1:0-6044 GCA_041622295.1 Porticoccaceae bacterium | reverse complement strand
CTTCAAATACTGGTTACTCAAACCCAGATTCAACGGAATATAACCAGCGCGGCCGGCCAGGCTCATGGACGGAGAGCGCGGACTGAGTGCGGTAATGCCAATCGGCGGGTGGGGTCGTTGGTAAGGCTGAAGATGAAAGCGTGTGGGGCTTTCATCTTCAGGGCGCTGCACTGTCCAGTAAGTGCCTTCGTAACGAAATGGTTCGGTACTCGTCCTCAGCTTGATCATGATTTCGAGGGATTCGAACATCATGTCGCGGTTCTCACCGGCCATAGCGTCGACGTCGAACAACTGCCAGTCGCCGGGAAAACCACCGGCGCCAACACCGATGATCAAGCGACCTTCGGCCATGTGGTCAAGGTAGGCGATGCGCTGTGCGAGTTCGGCGGGATGGTGGTAGGGCAACAAAAATGCGCCGGTGGCGAGCTTTATCCGGCTGGTTCTGTCGATAGCCTGAGCGATTAACAGATCCGGTGAAGGGCACGGTTCCCACGGGGTGGTGTAGTGCTCACCCACCCACACCTCATCGTAGCCGGCCTTATCAAGAAAACAGATGTAGTCGAGGTTGTGTTTGTGGCCTTCAAGAATAGTGCGATGCGGCGGATTGTTCGGCATCATAAAAGCGCCTATCTTCATACTTGTGCCCCTCTTTGATCAGGTTATTTTTATCTCCCTTTCAGTCTAGCTGCTTTATTCGGCTCCCACAAAACAAAAACCCGTGTGGATCAGACACGGGTTTCAATCTATGTAAATGATTTTACATATGTTTTTTTAATTCGAGCCGAGCTATCTGATTGCGATGGACCTCGTCCGGACCGTCCGCGATACGCAACACTCGCGTGTGCGCCCAGGCCCGCGCCAGACCGACATCCTCAGTAACGCCGCAGGCGCCATAGACTTGAATAGCGTCGTCGATGATTTTTAGCGCCATGATGGGAGCGGCTACCTTAATCATGGCAATTTCCATGCGCGCCACTTTATTGCCCACGGTATCCATCATATATGCTGCTTTCAGCGTTAGCAGCCGCGCCATTTCAATATTGATGCGGGCATCAGCAATACGCTCTGACCACACCGATTGCTCTGAGATCGGTTTGCCAAAGGCAACGCGGCTCATGGCGCGTTTGCACATCAACTCCAGTGCTCGCTCGGCGACGCCGATGATCCGCATGCAATGGTGGATACGCCCTGGGCCGAGGCGTCCCTGGGCGATTTCAAAACCACGCCCCTCGCCGAGCAGTATATTTGACGCTGGCACCCGGACATCCTTAAACACCACTTCCGCGTGGCCATGGGGTGCATCGTCATAACCAAACACTGGCACCCAGCGCTCCACAGTGATACCCGGTGTACCCGGCTCAACCAGAATCATCGATTGCTGCGCGTGGCGAGCGGCTCCAGGGTCAGTCTTACCCATGACAATCCAGATTTTGCATTGTGGTTCATGCACACCGGACGAAAACCATTTGCGGCCGTTAATGACATATTCATCGCCATCGCGCTGGATACTGGTTTCAATATTGGTCGCGTCAGAGGAGGCCACCAGGGGTTCGGTCATGCAAAACGCTGAACGAATTTCACCGTTGAGCAGAGGTTCCAGCCATTTCTCCTTATGCTCGTCGCTACCATACCGTTCGATGGTTTCCATGTTGCCGGTATCCGGCGCTGAACAGTTGAACACCTCTGGTGCGAACTTGGATTTACCCATGATTTCACACAGCGGTGCGTACTCAAGATTGGTCAGCCCTGCACCGCGATCACTTTCCGGCAGGAACAGGTTCCACAGACCGTCCTTTTTTGCCTGGGCTTTCATTTCTTCCAGTATCGGTGGCGTACACCAGCGACCATCGTCCTCAAGCTGCTGATAGTAGACCGCTTCGTTGGGATAGATAACCCGATCCATAAAGCTTTGTACCTGCGTTTGCAGGTCGCGCACCTTATCCGAAAATTCAAAATTCATCACTGCCTCCTCTCCATACATAAACACCGAAATTTGGCGTTACTTTAACCGCTGGCCAGACAAATGTCGCGGCCAACCGTGAACAGTTGGTGCGTGCCGATCGCTACACCGCCAACTATAAACGCTGCCTTCGCCAGCGACCGACGGACTGATCTATATTGGTTAAGCGATTGCATCGGCATAGGGTTACTTGTTACCGTATTCGGCTCTATTTTTTAGCACAACAATCAACGTAAATCCGCCGCACAACTCGCCCGCGGCGCAACTGGAGACAACATTATGAGCGGCCCCCTAACTGGATATAAAGTGATCGAACTGGCTGGCATTGGCCCCGCACCGATGTGCGCCATGATGCTATCGGATATGGGTGCCGAGGTGGTTCGCGTCGACCGCCTGACTGAGTCAGGGCTCGGCATATCCATGCCCAAGAAATTTAATTTCCTGGGACGCGGCAGGAAATCCATTGCCATTGACCTGAAAAACCCGGACGGCATTGAAGCCCTGTTAAAGCTGATCGATGGCGCGGACGCTCTGGTTGAAGGCTTTCGTCCCGGTGTCATGGAGCGCCTGGGTATGGGGCCAGATGTGTGTCTGGCACGCAATCCGAAACTCGTCTACGGTCGCGTTACCGGGTGGGGACAGGAAGGGCCACTGTCCAAATCTGCCGGCCACGACATCAACTACATCGCATTGTCCGGCGCTCTGCACGCCATCGGCCGCAATGACAACGAACCGCCGGCACCACCGCTGAATCTGGTTGGCGATTTCGGCGGCGGTACCATGTTTATTATGGTCGGCATTCTCGCCGCCCTGCTGGAAGTAAAGAAATCTGGCCAGGGCCAGGTGGTTGACGCGGGCATGGTCGACGGCGCGCTATCATTGATGACGTCTATTTACGGCATGCACGCTTCCGGCGGCCACAAAGATGTTCGCGGCTCAAATATTCTTGATAGCGGATCTCACTTCTACAATACCTACGAGACCAAAGACGGACGCTATGTATCCATTGGCTCTATCGAAACCAAGTTCTACGCTGAGTTGCTGGAAAAACTTGAAATAGACCCGGACGCCCTGCCGCCACAAATGGAGCGCGAAAGCTGGCCGGCAATGAAAGAAAAGTTCAAGGAGATATTTCTTACCAAAACCCGTGATGAATGGTGTGCAATCATGGAAAACACCGATATTTGTTTCGCACCAATTCTTACCCTCGAAGAAGCGCCTCAATATCTGCACAACAAGGATCGCAGTTCATTCGTCGAGGTTGACGGCGTACTTCACCCGGCGCCCGCACCGCGTTTCAGTGCAACACCTTCCTCGATAAAAGGGCCGACGCCAAAAACCGGCATTCACACTGACGAGGTACTTCGGGAATGGGGAATATCCAGTGAGCAAATCAATGGATTAAAAACGAGCGGTGCCATCAAATAGTCAACGTTAGATAATAAATTTTACGCATCCATCAGAGTTTATCTCGCTGCCCCGGTTAACGACTGCGCCGCCAGTTGTCTGACCAGGGCTTGCGAGACTTAACAAACAAGAAATAGATACTTACCCGAATAAACTAATTAGACAGACCGTTATTCAAGTGCGTGTAGTTCCTCGGGCAGGCGCCAGTCAATGACCGGGAGTTTTCTGCTTAGCAAATAGGCATTAGTTTTTGAAAAAGGCTTGCTACCAAAAAATCCGCGATGAGCAGACAGGGGAGAAGGATGGGGCGAGCGAACAACCAGATGTTTCTGCTGATCGATAAAAGCGCCCTTTTTTTGCGCATAACTGCCCCAGAGCAGAAACACCAGCCCATCGCGCTGGTCATTTAACACTTCGACAACCCGGTCGGTCAGGGTTTCCCAACCTCGGTTCTGGTGTGACCCCGCTTCACCGCTGACCACGGTCAGCGTGGCATTTAAGAGCAGCACACCCTGCTTTGCCCAGGCTTCCAGACAACCATGTTTCACCGGAGGAATGCCCAGATCGCCTTCCAGCTCTTTAAATATATTCACCAAAGAAGGCGGTACTTTGATGTCAGGGGGCACCGAAAAACAAAGCCCGTGGGCCTGCCCCACCCCGTGATAGGGGTCCTGACCAAGGATAACCACCCTGACCTGATCAAAAGGTGTTTTATCAAAGGCGGCAAACCAGTTGTCACTGGCCGGATACACCACTTTGCCCAAACGCTTTTCTTCGATCAGAAATTCACGCAACACTTGCATATAGGGCTTGTCAAACTCTTCACCCAGCACTCGCAACCAGGATGGGTGAAGTTTGACCGGCCGTTGCGAGGGCATAGCGAAAGCAGGCTTTATTCAGGCCGCATATGTGGGAACAGCAACACATCGCGAATAGACGGCGCATCAGTCAGCAACATCACCAGTCGATCAATGCCGATACCTTCGCCAGCGGTGGGCGGCAACCCGTACTCCAGGGCGCGCACATAATCAGCGTCGTAATGCATCGCTTCGTCATCGCCCGCATCCTTTTCCTGAACCTGCGCGAGGAAGCGTTCGGCCTGATCTTCAGAATCGTTAAGTTCTGAGAAACCGTTGGCCAGTTCGCGGCCACCGACAAAGAATTCAAAACGGTCTGTGACAAAAGGGTCACCGTCATTGCGGCGAGCCAGGGGCGACACCTCTGTGGGATAGGCAGTAATAAACGTCGGATTATCGAGGCGCGGCTCCACCGTTTTCTCGAATATTTCGATCTGTACCTTGCCCAGGCCCCAGCTTTCTTTGAGAGGAATGCCAAGTGTTTTCGCGACCTGCCGCGCAGCTTCCAGGTTGTCGATATCCCCGGCTTGCAGGTCTTTATTGTGCAGCAGGATTGAATCAAACACGCTGATCCGTAGAAACGGCTGAGAAAAATCGTATTCGCTACCCTGATAAGTTACCGTCGTTGTGCCCAGTACCGCCTCGCACAGCTGACGTAACATGTCCTCGGTAAGATCCATAAGATCGCGGTAGTCAGCATAGGCCTGATAAAACTCCAGCATGGTGAATTCTGGATTATGCCGAGTGGAGAGACCTTCGTTACGAAAATTTCGATTGATCTCAAACACCCGCTCAAAGCCACCGACCACCAGACGCTTTAAATACAGCTCTGGCGCTACCCGCATATACATCTGCTGGTCGAGCGCATTGTGGTAGGTAACAAAAGGTCTGGCGGTAGCGCCGCCGGGGATCAGTTGCATCATCGGGGTTTCGACTTCCATAAACCCGTGCTGGTTCAGGTAATGCCGAAGAAAGTCGACAATTTTTGACCGCAACTGAAAAATACGCCGGGTATCTTCGTTGACGATCAGGTCTACATAGCGCTGTCGATAGCGCATCTCCTGATCCGCGAGGCCGTGAAATTTCTCCGGCAGGGGTCGCAATGACTTGGTTAGCAACTCGTGCTGCTCAATATTAACGTATAAATCGCCACGCCCCGATTTGTGGACGAGGCCAATGACGCCGACGAGATCACCAACGTCCCAGTGTCCCCAGCGTTCCTTAATATCCTGTTGTACCGCTTTATCCGCATATAACTGGATACGCCCCGAGACATCCTGGAGGACCATGAACGGACCCCGCTTGGCCATCACCCGGCCCGCCACGCTGACCCGGTGACCAAGCTCTTCCAGTGCCGCCTTGTCTTCATCGCCAAATGTTTCCTGTAACTTATCGGCAAAGTCCGAACGACGGAACTGGTTGGGGAATGCAGAGCCTTTTTCCCGTATATCGGCCAGCTTGCCGCGACGCTCAGCGATCAGTCGATTTTCGTCTGTGGAGGGGGTTTCGTCTTTACTCATCAAATTCTCTTATCTGCAAAACACTGTGTCGCCCTAACTATATTTATCCGCCTGTGCTGATACGCCAATAATCTGCGATGGCATACAGATTACTTTTAGTCACGGATCGCGAGCGTCGTCGATTATAACCCGGCTTTTAAACTGGCCTCGATAAACCGATCCAGCCCACCATCCAGAACCTGCTGCGTATTGCGTGTTTCAACATTGGTGCGCAGGTCTTTGATCCGGGCATCATCGAGCACATAAGAACGAATCTGGCTACCCCAGCCAATATCGGACTTGCTGTCCTCCACGGCCTGG
>JBFJZC010000188.1:0-6059 GCA_041622295.1 Porticoccaceae bacterium | reverse complement strand
TTTGGTCGAGATGTACACCCCAGTGCCACTCACGGCGTGCTGATTCGCGTCTACCCGGTGAATTCGTTCAAGAACAAATACAAAGGTCCGGCCGCCGCACCAGATGCCCCCAAATTATCAGGGATTGCCCGTGTTATCGTCGCCGTTCGGGATCTGGATCACGCCATCAGCGTATATGGCAGCCAGTTCAAAATGGCGACGGATGAAGCATCGACAGATAACGAACGTGGTGTTCGAACCGCCATTTGCCACCCGGCCACGGGCGGCGTGATTGAGTTGGTGGCGGTAGAAGATGCCTCGCGGCCGTTTGCCCGGGCCATCGCCAATTTTCTCGAAACAGGCCGCGAGGGCATGTACGCTCTGGTGCTGCAAACCCCGGATGTTGAGGCCACAGCGCTATCCCTAACCGGACGCGGGCTAAAGGTTGGCCGCGCCACCGACTCAGCCAACATACTGGAAGTGCCCCGTGAAGAAGCATTTGGTGCATTGATTCGCATTGAAGCGGCGTAGGTTTGGGGCCTGTTGCCGACCGATCTTTGCGGGATCTATCTTCTCAGGCCAGTAGCCGCAAAGTGGCTTACCTGGCCTTAGCTCTCGCTCGCTAGTGTTTTTCGAAAGTATAATTTCTGAGTGAAAAAGTGCGACTTTTTAACCACATGGCAAACATTGATACCGGCCTGATTAACGGCGCATCACCTTTTCCGTCGAAATAGTAGCTATTTGCCGGGGCACAATTACCAGAGTACAAAACGGTTCTGGCTCGCTTCTTGATTACCAGATCAAAATCCTTGTCGTGGGCCTTTTGCTTTATCTCTATGTAATTAGCTTTCTTGCGTCTGGCTTTGTTTAAACACCGCATCAAATGCGTGACCTGAGTATCGATCATGCCAAACCATGAGGGGCTAGCGATAGAATAGGGTCCGAAAATCATAAAGTAATTCGGAAAATTAGGAACGGTTGCGCCTTGATAGGCCTGAAAGCGATTCTTCTCCCAGAATTCACCAAGGTTGGTATTATTTTTACCAATCACTTCAAATGTCGGCATGCAGTTGCGATTAAAAAAATTAAATCCGGTAGCGCAGATCATGGTGTCGATTTCACGAGTGCTGCCATCGTCGGTCACTATGGCTGTCTCGGTGATATGACTTATTGGTTCGGTAATTAGCTCTACGTCGTCACGATTAAAAACAGGAAAATAATTGTTTGCGATACTGGGCCGCTTACAGAAGAACGAATATTTAGGAATAAGTTTTTCCTGTATTTCGGGATCTTTGACCACTCTTCTGACATGAGCAACCCCGATATCTCTAATTTTTTCGTTGAATTTAGGGAACTGTTTGTTGTACACGAAAGCCAGTGTGATAAATTTTTCGAACTGAAGCATATTTTTAAAGCGCATCAATTTCTGAAAGTAAGGGATAGTACGATAGGCTTTCTTCCGCTTTTCAGTGACAGGCCGATCGGCTTTAGGCATTAGCCATATAGGTGTACGCTGATAAATATCGAGATGCTTAACTTTGTCAACGATCTCCGGGATGAACTGTATGGCGGTTGCGCCAGTGCCGATAACAGCCACTCGCTCATCAGTTAAATCGTGTTTGTGATCCCAGCGACTGGCGTGAATCACTTTGCCTTTAAAAGAATCAATGCCTTTGATTTCCGGCATTTTTGGGTTGACCAATACGCCGCAGGCGCTAATGAAATACCGTGAGGTGATGGTCTCACCATCTTCAAGATGGGTAGTCCACAGATTACGATCTTCATCGTATACTGCTTTTACTACCGTTTTGTTATACCTAAGATGTGGCAGCACGCCGTATTTTTTCGCACAATGATCAGCGTATTCCTTTAATTCACTGCCCGGCGCGTAAAGTCTTGACCAGTTTGGATTGGGCTCAAAAGAGTACGAATAAACCACCGAAAATGTATCGACCGTAATACCAGGATAGGTATTGTCACGCCAGGTGCCGCCTAGATCGCTTTCTCTTTCTAAAATAATAAAGTCATGAATACCCGCTTTGCGTAACGCTATCGCAGTGCCAATACCAGAAAATCCTGATCCGACAATGATTATTTTGTAGTCAATGCCCGACTCTGTTTTATGGATGGACTTCTTAATATCTGTAATTTCCGATTGTCCCATTTCCGCCCCCACCTATTTTTATCACGAGCGATTTATATTTTTTGCTCTGAGCATGGTAGTTAGTTACACCGTAGATAGATAGCGATTCAATTGATTACACTTGCGATCTAGCTCGGTATTATATTTTCAGTCATAACGAAGATTTGGGTTCTCGATCCCGATACGCCTGCCAGATTTTGCGCCGTTTGTGTGAGTCTCTCAAGCATATGGATACAGAATCCGTCCATCAGAAGAAATCATCAGACGTTGATCAAGTGGGTACCGTGCCCCAACCTTTATACGTTACATTTTCCTGAGCAAAAGTGCAGGGGTGGCGTGTTACCGAGTAAGCGCGGGGCGATTGTTCTCGCAGTAGACGTTGAGCTAAGCGGCGTGTTCATTATGAATGTCCTGATGGCAGACAAATCTTATTGCTTCAGTAAAACCGCAGTGATGCGACTACTTATGCACCCGGCCAGTTAGCTATGTCCCTACGATATTTTTGAGCTCATAGTCTGATGACGGCGCAGATTGAGCGGACTGAGTAGATGGCGTTGGACTTGGCGGTGCGGTCGGCGCTGGCCAAACACGGTTGCGGCCGTGCGCCTTGGCCTCATACAGGTTTAAGTCGGCACGCCGAATCCAGTCCTCAATGGCCTCATCGTTCTCGTAGCTGGCGACACCCATACTCACGGTAATAGGTTGCTCGTCGAGAATACTCGCTTGTTCAACGTAAGTCCGCAGACTTTCAGCAAAGATCACTGCCTGCTCCGCCTGGATATTGTGCGCAAGGACAATAAACTCTTCGCCACCCGTGCGGAAGACCTCGTCAAGTCTGCGTTTTCTCCGTAGCAAAGTGTTCACCAGGCCCTGAAGTGCCTCGTCACCAGACGCGTGACCGAATGAATCATTTACACTTTTGAAATGATCAATGTCGATCGCTATAAGACTCGCGGTACCCATGCCTCGCCGACAGCTCTCCGCTGCGTTGGTGAGGCAAGTTAGCATGTGCCGACGGTTGTAGGCACCGGTTAATGGATCGGTAGTCGCCAGCCTGTTCTGCTGTGCCTGGACTGAATCCAGCAGGTGGACGACCACATCGCCCAGATAACAGACCATTATGTAGGTCATCGCGAAGCGGGCCGCAATGTCCACGCTTATCGCGTAAAGCGCTGCCGGTATCATCAACGCAATACTGATGCAAAGCATTATCCGTGCGCTTCGTTGTTCGGCGATGGATAGAATTATAAAGGCACTGGGGTAGCACCAAAAAAGAATAGTCGAGCCCTGCAAAAATAAACCAGCAACCAGAGTCGCTTGAATCACTGTGTAAAAGTACGCGAAGGGAACCAGCTGGCGCTTGCGACGGAGAATCCATAAGGCATTAGCGCCAGCGAGAACCACAATCGTTAACGTCAGCAGGGCCATGACAAAGCGGCCCTGAACGAAATGATTGATGGAGTAGGGGAACAAAAAAAGTATGGTCACGAAACCGAACGCCATATACATGCGCAGGCGAAAGTCGGAAACGAGGTTTGCTGGCCGAGGTGACGCGGTCGTATCATCCATGACAAATAACTGCCTCTTGGTGCAATGTCTTATTGGGCGTCCAGCGCACCCTTTACGTCTACTCTGGTGTGCTTGCGCTACAGGCTAACTCGCCGGTGCTTATTGTGTTACCCGGCAAGCTAGCATGGTGGCCCAAATGGTACCACCAAATCGAGAAATTATGCCATGCTATTTGCGCTGACCAAACCTTCGCCAGTTTTGAGGGTGTTCCGGGGCGCCGTAGCAGCGTTGCCGCGCGGCGTAGCGAATCCATGATTGATCCCGCTTACGCGTAAGACCTGAATCCATCTAGCGTCGACTATTCCAGGATGCTCGGCGTGAACGTCCAGGCCCAACCGCCTTTCTTATGAGTCATCGACTTTTTGTCCGGTGAAATAGTTATATTGTCAGACGCCTGCGGCGACGTGCCCAGCAGCATCGGCGACGGTACGAACAGTTGTTCCGGGCGAGTGTCACGGCCTGCTGGTACGGACTTGCGACCGCCGGTACAAACCTGCGCAACGTCAACCACTGGAAAGGTGGTTTGCACGTTCAGCTCTATCGCGCCACCCAAACCGTCCTTCACCTCGAGTAGCTCAAAGTGTTCATACTCGCCCCTGACTACAGGCGGCAGACAGGCAGGCTCTGGGTCGCGGGGATTGGTTACGACTGACTTTGTGTTCTGAAAAGTCGGTATTCCCACCAACCTGCCTTCCGTAAGTTTCCAGTCCATATCGATGACAACGCGATCGGTCACGCTCGCGAGCGCAGCACCTTGCCCGGGTTCACTGGTGATGTAGGGCGTGCCCTGATAGTCGCCAACGATGTGGTAGTGCACGACCTCGGCGCTGGTCCAGAACTGCGCGGACTCAGTTGCCTCCATAGCCTCTGCTAGAGCACTCGGATCCATGCCCATACTCTTGATCATCTCGTTGTATATGGCCGCTTCTTCCGCGCTCATTTTGTTCTGAGCCAGAGTAAAACTTGCTTGCAATGCGAAACTAATCAACAAACATAGCGTAACTGCCGTGCTGCTAGAATCGCCCTTTTTCATAACACCCCTTCCGCATAAATAATAGTTGATGAATGCTACCGTACGCGTGCCTTGTTAAGCATGGCGGTGTCCAATCATAATGATAACCATGCCTGTTAGGACGACGCCTACACCAACCCAATCTGTTAGCGTGGGCCGAATTGAATCAACAGCCCACAACCAAAGCAGTGCCACACTGACATAGACCCCACCATAGGCCGCGTACACACGGCCCGCTGCCTGAGGGTGTAGCGTGAGCAACCACACAAAAGCAGCCAGGCTGATTGCCGCGGGCACCAATAACCATGCTGATCGATCCTGCTTGAGCCAGAGATAGGGCAGGTAACAGCCGATAATTTCAGCGATTGCCGTTATAACGAAAAGGCCGAGAATTTTTATTATTTCCATATTTTTTTGTTGTGTGCCTAACGTTCATATTGAGGGGCGCGCCGCTTTTTGGCGTGTCCCGCTCGAATGCAGGGTTAGATTTCACCTCATGCCTCCGATACACAATGAGTGTTATTACCAGAACACATGCTGTAGCTATAGAAGCCGGAAATAATACAGTAGCAACCGAATAATTCTCCAGTGCCATGACAACGATACTATTGCGCGCCGCAAAAAGTCCAAAGAACGGCAGCGACTCGGAATACGGGTTGGCATTTGCTTTTCTTACCGTTGGTCCAAAGCCGAGCAGATCAACAACCGTTAGTACAACCACAGCCCACACAGGATCGGATGTTAAGTACCAGAGAGGCAACGAAGACATGGCTACGATAAAGAATAGCCAGTCTGTTTTTGTGATTGCGACATCTGCACGTTTTACGTATGCCAGTATGGCTATAAGAATCGTGATGCCTCCAGAAACACCGATGGGCCATGCGCCGACTCCACCACGCGCTTCAACTTGAGCCAAAAAAACCACGAATGTGGTAGTTCCCCATATAACCCAGGAAAAGACATGCGGCTTTATTGCACCCTGGACGATGCCCCGTACATACGGATAAAACGCTACAAAAGTGAGCGCTATTGCAATGGCACTTAAAATTTGCTTATAAAGCATGACTTGGTTTCCTGCTCCCTTACGGCAATCCGCTGCGCTGGGGTTGTGTATACAGTTTGTCAGGAAACAAGGGAGTCAGCCAGCTTGATCAAAGTGGCTTTAGTCTTTTTATCAGCCTTATGTAAGCTTTAAACTAAATTTCCCAAAATCAAGTTGGCTGACCCCTTGATTTTTAGACGGCGAGAATGAACTCAGCCCCTTGGCTCGGGCACTATTTAGTGCCTTGCGAGAAGAACTGTGCACCCTGGATGATCGAGTGAAACAGGCGGATAGGCAAGTAAAGCAGCTGGCTC
>JBFJZC010000187.1:0-6080 GCA_041622295.1 Porticoccaceae bacterium | reverse complement strand
TTCATCCTCTACTGGCAGGAGCGCGGCATTGAATCCAACACCTGGAACTCGCGCTTTATTCAACACGTGAAACGTCAGTGGGCGCGATTTACCAATACCTTAAAATCGGACCTCGACCCCCGCCCCATTACCGCTGACTGGCAGCCAGACGAGAATGTTTTTGATATTCTTGCCATGGCCAATATCGATCGAAAGTTCGGCGAAGATCTGGTCGCCGAATTTGTCCTCTACTGGCAGGATAACGGCCAGGCCCTTAGCTCCTGGAATACCAAATTCCTCCAATACACCAAGCGCCAATGGGCTTACTTACGCAACAACACAACGAATACCAATCATGAAACACAGCAACGATCTAGTGGACAAAGCAATACAAGAAATCGAGACATCGCCGCGGAGCTCAGTGACCGCAGCTGGGCAAGCTGACGATCCGGCAATCATCGATACAATCAATCAGATATTTGCCCTGTTTCGCATTAATTTCCACAATCAGTTTTACAGTGCCTTCAACGACACATCCCTGCTTAACCAGGCCAAACGGTTATGGCTGGAATCGCTGCGTCACTACCCTGCGTCCTGCCTGTTAAAAGCCGCCCGGCAGATTATCGAGGAATCGGAATACCTGCCTACCCTGCATAAAATGCTCGAAGCCTGCAATCAGCAGGATGTAGAAACTGGCCTGCCCAACGCCCGCAACGCCTATCTCGAAGCCTGCCTCGCCGCCCACCCAAAGGCCCAGCAGCAATGGTCGCATCCAGCGGTTTACCATGCCGGCGCACAAACCGGCTGGTACGACCTTGAGCATCAACCCGAATATATTTCGTGGCCAAACTTTAAACGCAACTATGAGGATTTCCGTCGCAAGGCCCTGCAGGGAGAGTCATTGGAGATTACGCCCATCGCGCAAATTGAAGCGCCCGATACCAGCTCCCTGAGTAAGGCAGAGCGCCGCGAACAACTCAAAACCCTGCGGGAAACGCTAGATATTTAGCCCCCCCGATGAGCACTCAGCGCTCCGTCCATAACAGTACGGCCCGCCGCATGGCTAAAACTATTATGTATGGGTTTCAAAGTTATTTTTCTGACTTTCTCAACATTTCGCTCGGCGCTAAAGCACGCTTCGAAAAAGCCGACTGGCACGCAGTACAACGCTCCAACCAGGAACGCATCGAACTGCACAAGGCCAAAGTCCGACAAACCGCTGCTTTGCTTGACACAGTCACCAACAGAAATGTCAGCGACCTCAATTTGTGGCGGGAAACAAAAACCGTTTATACCCAGCTCGTGTCCAGCACACCCAATTTCGAAATAGCCGAAACTTTTTTTAATTCGGTTTTCGGACTAATCAATGATCACGACAAGATTGATGATGACCTCATCTATGTATTTTCATCGCAGCTCAAGGAAACTCCTGAAAGCGATTTCAGTATCTACCTGCGGTATGAAAACATAGCCAGTGTAAAAAACGTATTTTACGAAATACTCAGTGAAACGGAATTCTCGGTGCCCTGGGAAGATCTCAGCCGCGATGTAGACGCCATTAGCAACGCCTTCAATATGGAAGTGCTACCAGAGATAGCGTGTCCAATTGACAAGCTAAAATTTGATATTCTTGAAGCGATGTTTTATCGGAGCAAGGCCGCCTACCTTGTCGGTCGAATTCGGGATCAGCACACTGACATCCCACTCGTGTTACCGATACTGAACAATGAACGAGGCGGGCTGTATGTCGACACCGCAATTTTTAATGCCAGTGAAATGAGCGTTATTTTCGGCTTTACGCGCGCCCATTTTATGGTGGACGCTCCTCTGCCCCATCAATACTTACACTTCATTAAAAACATGCTACCCCACAAGGGCGATTACGAAATTTATACCAGCCTGGGATTCCAGAAGCACGCCAAGACTGAGTTTTATCGGGAACTGGTGCAACACCTGCGTAATTCAGATGATCAGTTCATCATCGCACCAGGCATCAAGGGCATGGTCATGAGCGTATTTACACTGCCCTCTTACGACATCGTATTCAAGGTCATCAAAGACAGGTTTGCGCCACCCAAGGAAGTGACTCACGATATCGTCCGAGAAAAATACAAATTTGTGTTTTATCACGATCGCATTGGGCGCATGGCTGATACCCAGGAATTCCATAATCTCAGCTTTCCCCTGGCCCGCTTTTCTGCCGAACTGCTCAGCGAGCTACACAAGGTCGTGCCGTCACAACTGGCTATCGAGGGTGACAAGCTGATTATTCGCCACCTCTACACCGAACGCCGCATGATACCGCTCAATCTGTATCTCAAAACCGCTGACGAGGAACAGACCCGCAACGTCATTGAAGAATATGGCAACGCCATCAAACAGCTCGCCGCAGCCAATATCTTCCCCGGCGATATGCTACTAAAAAATTTCGGCGTTACCCGACACCAACGGGTAGTGTTCTATGACTACGATGAAATCTGTCCATTGACTGAGTGCAATTTTCGCCATATTCCCGAACCACAAACCGAAGAGCAGGCCATGGCCGCCAACCCCTGGTATGCGGTGGGGCCCGCCGATGTTTTTCCGGAAGAATTTCGCCTGTTTTTTTCCGGTAACCCCGTTGCTAGAAATGCTTTCGAGGAATTACACAGCGACATTTACGACGCCAGCTTCTGGCAGGGCCTCCAGCAGCAGATTCGTGACGGCGCGGTAGTTGACGTTTTTCCTTACCGTCGAAAGCGGCGCTTCGTCCACACCGCAGCTAACGATCACATCACCCGGCTATAGGCGTTTACACAGGGCCGAACTAACACCTGAAAAAATACCGCTGGCGTCGTATATAGCATCAATAGACCAAAACAGAGACAATCAAACTTTAAATTACGACAACTTTAACCATTGAGAGGATCGAGTTATGAACACAAAACCACAGATTGCGCTGGTGACCGGTGGTGCAAGAGGCATAGGCGAGGCAATTTGCCGAGTTCTGGCTAAGGCGGGCCACAAAGTAATCGTTAGCGATATTTCAACCGCTGGCGCGCAAACGCTGGCCAGCGAGTTAGGCGGCTACGCCATCGAAATGGACGTCACCAGGCCGGACTCTGTAACCCAGGCGGCGGCCAAAATCAGTAAAGATGTCGGCGTACCCACCATCCTGGTTAACAACGCGGGCTGGGATAATCTCATGCCCTTCCTCGAAACCGACGAAGCCTTCCAGGACAAGGTTATTGCTATTAATTACACCGGTCCAGTCAGAGTTTGCCGCGCATTTTTGCCAGGAATGATTAAAGCTGGTGGCGGCCGCGTTATCAATATCGCCTCCGATGCCGGGCGTATCGGCTCAGCACTGGAAGCCATTTATTCCGGCACCAAAGGCGGACTGATCGCGTTTTCAAAAACCCTGGCTCGCGAGTTTGCACGCAACCAGATCACCGTCAACACGGTATGTCCGGGTATCACCAACACACCGCTGATCAAGGAAATTACCGCAAATAATGAGCTAGCTAACCGGGGTATTGCCTCTATTGAAAAGAATGTTCCGCTCAAACGTATGGGGCAGCCAGAAGATATTGCCAATGCCGTCGCTTATCTGGCATCGGATGGGGCGGCTTATGTAACAGGACAGACGCTGTCGGTCAGCGGCGGCATTTCTATGGCCGGGTGAAACAAGTCGCGGAAGCAAAAAAGGCCGAGTTAACGGCCTTTTTTGCTTTGGTCAATTTTCCAGCCACATTCAATTAGTAGCAGTCTCACCTACTCCCAGAATTTCCACCATTTGCGGCGATGATCTTCGCGCATGTCCTGACCTTTTTCAGAACCTCGCCCCGACTCTTTCTGCGCCTGATCCGCCTTCATATCCCGCTGTTTAGCCAGGCCAGAGGTAACGTCATTATCAGCGTGACGATAATTATCGCCATCGTTACGGTGCTCGCGTGTTATCGATTCCGCGTCGTCCCGATCCGGCATTGATTTTCTTTCTCTTTCAAGGGACTTGTCCTCATGGCTTTGTTTTTCATGGGAACTGCTGGTCCGCGCACTCCGCTCGTCACCTTGCTTGTCTCTTTGACTGCCCTCAGGTTTAGCCAAAACTACCGGGCTCAGGGCGACACAAACCGCAAAGATCATAGCGCCGTGCAATAATTTTTTATCCATTAAGAAAATCCTCCGAAAACTCACTGTTTCAATATTCCACATCTCGACTTTACAGTATATCTACCAATAACTTTACCTAACCTGAAGCCTGATGAATATGAACGTCCCGTTGAGGATAGGGTATGGAAATGCCTTCCTGGTCAAATCGCTTTTTTATAGCTTCGGTTAAATCACAGTAAACGCCCCAGTAATCAGCCGTATGAACCCAGGGCCGCACGTTGAAATTAACACTGCTGTCGGCAAGAGCAATAACCGCTACCACCGGAGCAGGCTCTACAAGAACTCGCTCTTCCTCCGCTATTACATCGCGGATCAGCTGCCTGGCCCGGTCGATATCATCACCATAACCGATACCTATAACGAGATCGACACGGCGCGTTGGATTTGCGGAATAGTTGGTTATCACGTCACCCAGCACTTTTGAATTAGGCACGATGACTTTTTTGTTATCCCCGGTTTTTAGCTCTGTTGTAAAAATCAGAATGCTCACCACACTGCCCGCAGTGCCCGCCACTTCAACAAAATCGCCAATGCGAAAGGGCTTAAAAATAATGATTAGAACGCCCGCGGCAAAGTTAGACAAACTACCCTGCATGGCCAGCCCTATGGCGAGACCGGCGGCGCCGATGATGGCGACAAAAGACGCCGTTTGAATCCCCATCTGCCCCAAAGCAGCAATCACCACAAATACCAGGAGGGCAAAGTAAACTAGATTTGACGCAAATTTAACTAGTCCTTCATCTAGTTTCCGCAGGGTCATCAGTTTGGTTGCTGCGTTGCTGATTCTGCTGGCGACCCATCGGCCAACAATAAAAATAAACACCGCGCCGATGATTTTTACACCGTACAACATTAGCCAGGACGCTATAGTTTCTAGACCACCATCAAATATAGTTTCTAGACCACTATCAAATTCAGCCATATTTAACTCCTCGTTTCGCGTCTTTTTTGACACACATAAGATCGCACATAGCACATTTTACCGTAGTTAGGATCTACATACCTCTAAGGACACATGCTACGCGCAGAGCTTAAAAACTTAACGTTTCTTAACATTTATCCTACACGCCTCCGGTAGACTTCAAACTAAGATAACGCTAGATTGCCCCAGAGACATCCCCCATGTCTTTCAATAAAGATAAATTCCAACTCGCCGGAGGCGTATATGTTTAAAGAATTTAAAGAATTTGCAATGAAAGGTAATGTGCTCGACATGGCGATAGGAATTATTATCGGCGGGGCATTTGGCACTATCGTCAAAAGCCTGGTGTCGGACGTCATCATGCCGCCGGTCGGGTTACTGCTGGGCGGCGTGGATTTCTCCAATTTATTCCTGCTTCTCAAAGCAGATGATGGTGCCACTTTTGCAGCATTGGCAGACGCGCAGGCCGCAGGCGCAGTAACGATTAACTACGGCCTGTTTCTCAACAATGTCATCAGCTTTCTAATCGTTGCTTTGGCGGTATTTATGCTAGTGAAGGGCGTCAATTCCGCAAAAAGAGAAGAGCCGGCAACTGCCGCGGAGCCGACCACCAAAGAATGCAGCAAGTGCTGCTCCGAGATTCCTCTAAAAGCTGTTCGATGCCCCCACTGTACGTCAGAAGTTACAGCCTGAATTTATCTCTTGTGAGCTATATTTGAGCTAGTTGGAGCAAGCGGTTGCAACAGCTATAGCGCAACCCTGGGTAACGCAACCTTATACGCCTAGATCGAGACATGGGAGTTCACTGACACCCCCATGTCTCGTTGAACATTAAGCGACTTCGAACAGACCCGCCGCGCCCATGCCGCCGCCAACGCACATGGTAATAACCACATACTTCTCACCACGGCGTTTGCCTTCCCGCAAAGCGTGACCGACCATTCGCGCACCACTCATACCGTAGGGATGGCCAATGGCAATCGCACCACCGTTGATATTGAGTTTCTCATTGGGGATGCCCAACTGA
>JBFJZC010000186.1:0-6097 GCA_041622295.1 Porticoccaceae bacterium | reverse complement strand
CTGATAGGAATGGATAATATGCTTGTAAGTTATTAGTAATAGTGTTGACATAATTTGGCGTAGCGTTTATTTTGGCTGCGCTCGAATAGCCGTTGAGAGTATTTGACCTCTGTAGTCGATAGAAGTAGCAGTAACATTTGATGGGTGTCCATTGCCAGTTTCTCTATTTTTTGTCGTCTCGCCCGTCCATTACTCCGCCCAGTTTCGTCGCCGCATCTGCGACTTTACGATGCTGGCAATTGCCGTTTGAGTATTTTCTTCCGACGTTTTAATTTTTGAGAACACAAGCAGATCCCGCTGCTTTGTGCAGCGTCCTTGCGTCCGATTCTCAGATCGGAGCCGAGTTTGTGGCGTCGTCTGGGTCAGTATGGGGGTGTGTTTGTTTCCGTCGCCGATAATTAGTATCACATTGAGGGGTGTATTTTGCTGAAGTCTAATTTTTCCATAAACGGTTTGTTGAAGTCGGTCGCGTGTACGCTGGCTTTAACGTCAGGCGCTGCCAGTGCAGTGGAAGTGAAGTTTGATGATCCGAGCATTATTGCTTTTATCGATACGACTTTTACCGCAAGCGCGGCAATGCGTGTTAAGGGCCAACGTCACTTTGGCACCGCAGATCCAACAGGCAACGTAAACTTGTTTCGTGACGCTGGCGATGTCTACAGTACGCCATTGTCACTGCTGACAGACGTTGGCATCAGTAAGGACGGTTTTGGCGTATTTGCCCGTTTTTCCTATATCTACGACTACACCATCAGAAACAAGGACTGCACCAACTGCGAGCGACCTAATGTATGGCCCTACCCAGCGGGCGGCACTGGATCGCCGGCCAGTTCGGCTCTTCATCGAGGCAGCCCATTAGCTCAAACTGTCGACGGCATTGCCGATGATGCGCAGAATCTGGCGGGTAAGAAATTCACCCTCTACGACCTGTTTGTGTTTGGTTCCTGGGATATTGACGGTCATCCACTGAATGCGCGCGTGGGCAAGCAGGTTATCAGTTGGGGTGAGAGCAACATTCAGGGCGGCGGTATCTCCCAGATGATGAACCCCACCGATTTATCCAAAGCCACGACACCGGGTACGGATGTAAAGGAAACCTTGATCCCTCAGGAAAGCGTCTATTTTAACTTCGGGCTTAACGACAACATCAGTCTTGAAGCTTATTACACCTGGAACTGGCGTAATTCAACGTTTATCGGTGTCGGCACTATGTTCAGCCCCTTTGACTTTCTGGGCGCTGGTTATAACCCGGATCTCTTTGTTCGGGGAATCGAAAAATCGGGCGATGAGGAGCCAAGCGGTGGACAGTGGGGGATTAACATGCATTTTATTATCCCTCAGTGGAACTTTGCTGATCTGGGCGTCTACTGGGTGAGATCCCACGCCTACAGCCCCTATATCGGTCTCAATGAAAATTACACGCCGCGGCCCGACCCGGCAGAAGGTGGCAATCCGCTGACGCTTGCAGGCTATCAGTGGATTTATGGTGAAGACCAGAATACCTATGCAATCTCTTTGAACGGTGAAGCGCCTTTTGATTCCTCGTTCGCCATGGAGGTAAACCTCAAGGAGAATTTCTACGACACTCGTGAGTGTCGCAACCTGTACGGTATCAGCGGTGTCGGTGTTCCTGATCTCGGTGGCATCCCGGTGGGAGCACTGTTTGGCTTCGGCGTGACAGGTGCCGGCAACCTCGGTACGCAGGGCGTTATTCCGGGTTGTGACATCGGCGCCAGTAATGTGTACACGTTTCTGGGCAACCTCACCCGCTCCGTGGGTACGGACTTCCTCGGCGCGGACAAGCTGAATATGGTCTTCGATATGTCAGCGGTCTGGATGGATGACCTCGAATCCGGTGACCCGACTGATCGTGTCAATGTAAGACCGGAGTCGCCAACGGGGCAGAGCAATGCTGTGGTTGATCCGGGCAGATATCCTGGTGTGGATGGCTTAGACCGACCGATTACGGATTTTGCATGGGGATATACCGCGGTAGCGGGCCTGGAATACAACAACCTGTTCTGGAATTTAACGGTTAGCCCGACGCTAATTTTTGTCCACAACGTCGAAGGCTACACACCTTTCCAGGGTGGTTCGCTCGTCGAAAACCAGCGCACAATCGTCTCAAAGGTCTCCTTTACCTACCTGGGCGGTACCTCGGTTGATCTCCAGTACGTCACCTGGCTCGGTACCGCAGGCACAAACGACGACCGAGATAATGTCTCCATCGTCTTCAAGCACAGTTTTTAAGGAATATACCCATGAAGATTGCAACAATAAATCTGCACAAGGTGCTGCTGGTTTCCGCAGCGCTGGCAGCGAGTGCTGCGCTGGCCGCGGTAACGCCGGAAGAACGCGCCAGAATCGGTCTTGAAGGCACCGAGTTAACACCAGCAGGCGCTATTCGTGCGGGCAATGGCGAAGGCACCATCCCTGCGTGGAAGAATGAACGCCTTGTGGCCCCCAGCGGTTTCAAGCCGGGCACCTTTCATCTCGACCCTTTTGCGAGTGACGCGGTGCAGTTCAAAATCACTGCACAGAATTACCTTCAGTACGCCGACAAGTTGTCCGAAGGTCAGAAACAGATGTTTCAGACCTATCCCGACTTCTACATGAATGTCTACCCGACTCACCGATCCGTTGTCTATCAGCCCTACATTTATGAAGCGGCCCTGAAAAACCTGGATCGGAGCCGGCTGGACAACGCACCGGACGTGGGTATGGGTATAGTTGGCTTCGATGGTGCGCGTAAAGCCTGGGCATTCCCCATTCCGCACAATGGCGACGAGGCCTGGTTAAATCAGGCTACCCGCCCGATCAACCCCTGGATGGATTCGTGGGAAAACACACTGGCCATCACCGCTACTGGCGATTACGTGATTAATAAGCTGAATGTGCAGCAGCATCAGAAATGGTCAGATCCCGAAATTAAGGACGAAGATTTCGACGTGTACGCCGATTCCTTGCTCTATAACCAGGTCTTGACCGCGCCGGCAAAACTAGCTGGTCAGGTGGTGCTGGCTCGCGATCCTGCCAGTTTTAACAAGAAGTTTCGTTCGGCATGGGCCTACAGCCCTGGCCAGCGCCGGGTCAAGCGTGCGCCACAGATCGTTTATGACAACCCCCTAACAGCCAGTGACGGTCTGGCGACAACCGATCAGAAGTGGGGCTTTAACGGCCCAAATGACCGATTCAGCTATAAGCTGCTGGAACGCCGTGAAGTCTACGTGCCATACAATGCGTACAAGCTACACGCCAGAGAGGCCACCCCGGCGAATATCATCACTAATCAGGGGAAGGTGAATCAGGAGTATGCTCGCTATGAGTTGCACCGGGTCTGGGTAATTGAAGCGACGCTGAAACCAGGCACTAACCACGACTACGGCAAACGGGTCTTTTATCTGGATGAAGATTCCTGGTGGATTATGCTGGTCGACGGTTATGACCGCCGTGGCGAAATCTGGCGCTACTGGGAGTCCCACAGCGTAGTATTTTACGATGTCGGTTTTTTGCATGCTTCGGCGGAGTTCCAGTACGACATGCAGGCGGGGCGAATGCTGGCTCTGCTGATTGACAAGGATCGCGCACCCGATTTCAGCTGGCGCAGCGATGACAACTATTTTACAGCGGCGGCGGTGCGCAGACGCGGAACACGCTAGACAGCCGATACGTAGTTAACGCTTGATCAAACCCCGCGGTGACAATTCACCGCGGGGTTTTTTGTGCGCGCTGCTGACCCCGAGCTGGTGACTTATAGCAGGCCGCGAGACAATCGAACTGCCTGGAAAGGGCTGTTGCCGTAGTGGAACGTACAGTTAGTTTTTATATACCCCTGGGGGGAGGGCGGTGATAGAGCAACAGAAACAAGGCCGATCATTTCAATAGCCGATTCATGTCCTGGAATATCGGTATCTGATATTTAGATAACTTCCGCTTATATGAATGAAAGAAATAATTAGAATAAGGATTTGTAATGTCGTTGACAAAGTTTTGACTCCTGTTTAGGGTGGTCGTACTAGAAAAATATCTCTGGGGCTTCGGTCTCCTCGGCGAACAAATAAGAGCAGTCATGACCGGGGAAATCATTTTTGAGTTCGCTTGTGTTAGCGATTTTCCAGAACCTTGTGCTTTTAACAACTTAGTTTCCACAAGCTGGTTTCAACAACAATAAAATTTTTCAGAACAATTCAACGGGTGTTTAAGCGGTAACATTTTGAACGATAGTTTGGCAGGGACGGCTGGTTAGTCAGCGGTATGGTCAGCGGGTGGATTTGTCGCGAGTCATTAGCTAATCGGGCTTGCCGCCAAACGTTATATAACTATAAAAGAGGTGAAATTTGATGAAAATTAAGTCTTTCAAACGTAATTTTTTAAAGCCTGCCCTTTATAGCCTGGTTTTTGTATCGGGCGGTGCCAGCGCGTTTCAACTCGAATTCGAAGACCCGACAGTGAGTGGGTTTATCGATAGTACAGTCACCGCCAGTGTCGCGGTGGCTACCAAAGGTGCACCGTCGCAAGCCCGTACACCCAGTGGCAGAGCCAATATTTTCGAGGACGCCGGTGAAGTCTATTCGGCACCGGTATCGATTATCACCGATCTCGGGCTCAGGAAAGGCGACTGGGGAGTTTTTACCCGTTTTGGTTATCTCTACGATTTTGAAATGATGGATGGCAGCAACAAATGTACTAACTGTGGCGGCAGCCCGGTGCTTAATCGCACGCCTGGCAGTAAGTTGAATGGCATCCCGGAAGGCGCGCGCAATGAATACAACGCTTTCACACTCTATGACCTGTTTATCTACGGTGACCTGGAACTGGCGGGTCACCTGACTTCATTGAGAGTCGGCAAGCAGGTGGTCAACTGGGGCGAAAGTAACATCATGGGTGGCGGCCTTAGTACGGTTATCAATCCCTCCGACCTGGTTAAGCTGACTACGCCGGGCACTGAAATCAAGGAGACCCTGCTACCCCAGGAAATGGTTTACATTAATTATGGGCTCAGTGATAACACCAGTCTGGAAGCCTACTACGTGTGGAACTGGCGGCGCAGCGAATTTGTCCCGGTGGGCAGCTTTTTCAGTCCCTTCGATTTTCTGGGTCAGGGTTTTAATCCCGATCTGAACGTACCGGGGGTCGAGAAGCGCGGCAGTGATAAGGCAAAAAGGGGCGGTCAGTGGGGTATGGCAATACACCACATTCTATCTGATTTCAACGACATGGACCTGGGTGTGTACTGGGTGCGCAGTCACGCGCAACAGCCCTACTTGCAGGCAAATTTTGATCCAGCCGGTCCGGCGGTTATTCCGGGTCTTTTTACCAGTTATCACGAAGTCTTTGCCGAAGATCAGGATACCTATGCCATTTCGCTGAGTGGTGAACTCGGTCAGACCGGGATTTCCTTCCAGACTGAAGTGAGCATGCGGGATGACTTCTGGGATACCCGTGAGTGCCAGAATTTCTTTGGGCTGGCGGGTATATTGGGCGCGATTCGCGCAGCGCCCTTTCCGACCTCATGGACCCCGGCCTACCCCGGCACTGGCGGTGTCCCCGGCTGTGACAACGAGGCTAATGATGTCTATACCTGGCTGGGTAATCTCACCCTTACCGGTGCAGGTCACTTCGGTTCTGACAGCCATGCCTATCTCTTCGACTGGCAGGCGCAATGGGTTGATGGGCAGAGTCGTGGCGATTTGACGGATAAAGTATCGGTCAATGGCTTTAATTCGTCAGGTATCTATTCGAGTTTTGCCCACGGCGGTGAGCGTTCGCCCGGTGTCGATCAGCTGGATCGTCTGGTCACCGACTTTTCCTGGGGTTACGCGCTGGTGGCGTCATACACCTACAACAATCTGTTCTGGAATCTCAACGTCAAACCAACTTTTGTCTTTATCCATAACGTTGAGGGCTATGAGCCCTTTAATACGGGGGCGCTGATCGAGAATCAGCGCACAGCCCGTGCCAGTCTGACCTTCGATTACCAGGGCGAGTTGTCGCTGGAGCTAGCAGCTACCTGGTGGCCCGGCAAGGAAGGTACCTGGTCCGATCGGGACAATGTTTCCGCCATTCTCAAATACAGCTTCTAAGGGGTGCAGCAATG
>JBFJZC010000185.1:0-6151 GCA_041622295.1 Porticoccaceae bacterium | reverse complement strand
TACCGCAAAATGATGCTGGCCTGAACGTGAAGGTTCGATCTTGCCTTCGCTAGCACTGTACATTTGAACGTTAATTTCGTGGCAGTGAAAATAAGAATCAAGCAATGAAATATCGAGATACTGGCCGCCATACCCTCGCTCCCGATGGAACAGGGCTGCGTTAATGGCCGCCAGCGCATGCACACCGGTATTCACATCACCAAGTCCCAGCATGGGCAAATAGGCCGGACCATTCGCCTCACCAATCATGCTGGTGACACCGGAGTACGCCTGGGCGATATAATCGAAGCCCGAGAGCCTCGCCAACGGCCCGGTCTGACCGAAAGCTGACAGGGAACACATAATGGCTTCGGGGTTCAGCTCATGCACCGTGTCCCAGTCCAGCCCCAGCCGACCGATAACACCGGGAGAAAAATTCTCCATAATGATGTCTACATGGGGCACGATCTCCTTAATAATTTCATTGGCCTCGGGCTTGCTGAAATCCAGGCAGAGACTTTGCTTACCCCGGTTCTGCTGAATATAGTAGGCACTCCGCTTGTCCTTGATATAGCCCACACCACGCACCGGGTCACCGTGAGGCCCCCATTCAACCTTGATAATTTCTGCACCCATTTCCGCCATCAGGCGAGTGGTGGTCGGCCCCGCTAGATACTGGGTGAAGTCGAGAACTTTGATACCATCGAGAACGTGTTTAACCGCCATGGTGTTGGTCTCCAAAAATTTTATGAATGTCTTTTTAAGCTGTTTTTACAGCGAATTTTTAATATTCTGAACCCAGCACCGCCGCTCAGTGGTTTTCAGCTTACCTTTTATCGCGCCCGCTTTAGCTGCTGGCGGCCCGTTGCATCTTATGTTTCAGCAGACTTTTAACCTGCGGCCATTCGCTATCGATAATGCTGTACATCACCGAATCGCGCTGAAAGCCGCCCTGCACTGTCATATGCTTACGCAGCACCCCTTCTTTGGTTGCGCCAATACGCGCGATGGCCTGCTGTGAACGGTGGTTGCGCGCGTCTGTTTTCAGTTCTACTCGACGCGCACCCATCATTACAAAGGCGTTATGCAGCAACAGATACTTGGCCTCAGTATTTACCGCACTGCGTTGAAAGTCTACGCCAAGCCAGCTGTAGCCGATTTCCAGCACCGCGTCGCGCTCACGAATATTCAGATAACGCGAGCTGCCCATCACCTGCCTGCTTGTTGGCTCGACCAACACATAGACCAGATGCTCTGCCCTTTCCTGTAATGCCAGCGCTTGATCAACCCACCGTTGTGCGTCGTCAAGTACCTGAAAAGCGGGTATCGGCATATATTGCCAATCGGCATCATGCTGCCCGATTGCAAACAAGCCATCGACATGTACGGCGGCCAGCGGATGAAGCTCAACAGCCCGACCTTTGAGCAGCGGGTGATGTATTTTAAATCCCATGGGAATTCCCTTATAGCGCCTGTACGAACCTGGCGCCTTCGTGCCGAACAACCTCGTACCAGTCGGCTAGCCTACATCAGCCCTGCTTTTCGCCACAAATAGTTATTGCCGCCCTGTTTGCTGGGGCGCGCCCTGCCCCGCTCGCCAAATCATGTGCTAGCATCCGTCGCTATTAAAATAATCTGCTTAATCTAAACAAATTTACGGAGTCAAGAATATGACAGCTATTCGCACCGGCCAGGTTAAAGCCAACGGCATAGATTTTCACTTTCTGGAAACTGGCAGCGGCCCACTGATTGTGTGCATGCACGGCTTCCCCGATAACCCAGAAACTTATCAATACCTCATGCCAGTGCTGGCCGATGCCGGCTATCGGGTGGTGGCCCCTTATCAGCGCGGTTACGCGCCCACCAGCCCGGCCCCCGATGGACGCTACGATTCCGCGCTGCTGGGTCTGGATGTCGTCGCACTTATTGATCAACTGGGCAACGGTAAAGCCGCTGCCGTTATCGGTCATGACTGGGGTGGGTTTGCCACTTACGCAGCCGCCGCCTTCGCGCCAGAAAAGATCGCCAAAATTATTTCGATCGCTATCGCCCACCCTGCGGCACTGCTCGGTAAGCTCGGGCTTAATTACGAGGTGATCAAAGGTGGCTGGCACGCCTACTTCTTTCAAATGCCGGGCGCCGAGCATGCCGTCGCCAATAACGATTACGAATTCCTCGAAAAATGGTGGCGCGACGCCTCACCGGAATACGATATTCCGGCAGATATTATCGAAAGCGTGCGCGCTACCTTTCGCCGAGAAGGCACGCTGGAAGCGGCCATCAACTATTATCGCCACACCTTTAACCCTGCTGGTCGGGACCCCAAACTGGCAGAGCTAAGCGAAAAAATTATGGCACCGACTACCCTGCCTTGCCTGGCCTTCCATGGCACCAAAGACCGCCCCGGCCGACTGGAGGCCTTTGAAAACATGGACAAGCTATACACCAACACCCTCGAAAAGGTAGTTATCGCAGGCACCGGCCATTTTATGCACCTGGAGCGCCCGGACGAAGTCAATGGCAGGATACTGGAATTCTTAAGCGCCTAAATTTCTGAGCCACCCAACATCGGCAAACCTGCGGTTTCGCCTGAAAAGATGCTGCGCAGCTAGCAGCAGGCGCAGTGCTCGACCGATTAAAGCTCATGGATTAGTTAGACTGGCGCCCCTGGCATTTCCCATGAAGCTCAACGAGTCTGAGAATGCGCCTTACAACGAAGCGAGATAAGCTCGCCAGCCGCCGTACCGCGTAATGTCTTTTGCGGCATCGACAATGACGCTTTCACACAGAAACCCCTGAACGGTGGTGCCGTCGCAAAGTTCGAGTGTACCAATGCCCAACGGTGCCGGAATACCCGCGACAAAACTGCCGTATCCGCTCAGTGGCATGGCCCATACTTCTACCTCAATGGCCTGCCCGCCTTCAGCAACACGGATCAGTCCAGGTTTCTTTGGCGGGCCGCCAGGTAATGCATAGAGTTTATACACGGGCGCGGTGAGGGTGGATTCAAGAAGCCAGCCCCCGCGTTCTGTAAGCTGGCTATTCAAAGGCAATCCACTGAGATGAGCACCACAAACAGCCACCCGAACCCAACCGGCAGGCAGTGGCGCCAGATCGTTGTCAGTCGTTAAAGGCAGCTGGGTTGCACCCGCGCTTTTCGTGCTGCACCTATGGAGACGAGCAGCCAGTGCCAGCAGTGCATGCTCGGTGAACGTCGGGGCGATCAAGCTGATCCCGAAAGGCAAACCATTCTGCTGAAATCCTGCAGGCACGGCCACCGCGCACAGATCAAGTAAATTAACGAAATTCGTGTAGTAGCCGAGGTTAGTATTCAGCTGTATGGGATCGTTATTCACCTCGTCGATGCGGTAACAACAACCCGCTGTGGGTAATAACAACACCTCAATGCTCTGCCAGACTGACTCTGCACGGCGACGTAATTCCGCAAGCTGGTACTCGGCCTTAAAAGTATCCACGGCCGACCCCTGCTCCCCTGCCGCAATAATATCCCGCGTGATCGGTAGCAGCGCTTCAGGATTGCTTTCAATTAATGTTTCAACCGCAATATAGCGTTCGCTAAGCCAGGGGCCTTCGTAGAGTAGGCGCGCGGCCTGTCCAAATACGTCGTAATCAATTTCTACAGCTTCACCACCGATGGCCTGCAGGTTCGCGATACTTTGTTCAAATAATGCGCGGCCCTCATTATTGCCAAAAAACTCCCGTTGTTCAGGGCTAGGCACGCCGAAGCGAAATTGCGAAATATTAAAACCCCGCGCTGAATCTGGCGGCGCCCGGGCATATATGTCCTCGCCATCAAAGTCACTGCAGCTGGCGAATACCTGACTCGCATCACCAGCAGACAACGCAAAGATCGATACTGCATCCAGACTGCGGCACGCCGGCACCACGCCCCGTGTACTCAACAGCCCCTTGCTTGGTTTTAATCCGATCAAATTATTGAACGCTGCTGGTACGCGGCCGGAACCGGCGGTGTCCGTACCCAGCGCAAAACTGACCAGCCCCAAAGCCACCGCCACTGCCGAGCCTGAACTGGAGCCTCCCGAAATATAGCTTTCATCAAAGCTGTTACCCACCGCGCCCCAGGGGGAATGAGTACCGACCAGCCCCGTGGCAAATTGATCGAGGTTAGTCTTACCGACGGGAATGGCGCCTGCGGCAACCAGTTGCGCCACCACAGAAGCACTCTGGTCGGGCGTATAAGCAAATGCCGGACAGGCTGCGGTGGTCGGCACGCCGGCCAGATCAATATTGTCCTTAATGGCAAAAGGCACCCCGTATAAAGGTTTGTAATTGTCGGCTGTCGGATCTGGCGACTGTCTGGCAAGCTCCTTTAGATAGGGTTCCAGTTCAGCATCGCTGAGTTGATAAATCCAGATATTGCGACCGGTGTAGGCCATCCCCCGTGCGCGCACCTGAGCAAGTACTTCGCGCGGTGTTGTAATGCCACGACGATAGGCGGATAACAGCGGTCCGATTGCCAGGTCAGTGAGCTGGCTCATGGGTTTGCCTCCGTGCTGATTGTCCGCGTCGTTGGCGGATTGATGTCGTCGCTTTGCCGAATGATGGCAAGCACCTGCCCCGCTTTAACCGTGTCACCGGGCTTGCAAATAATCTCTGTCACCACACCCGCAGCACTGGCTTTGACGGGAATTTCCATTTTCATGGCCTCAATAACAATCAAGGAATCGTCAACATTAACCTTGTCGCCAGCTGTCACCTGGACCTGCCAGACGCTACCCGCCACCGCTGCCACCAGCGCCACACTGCCCGCTGGTAGCGCAACGGCAATATCGGCCCCGCCACAATCTTCGGCAGGCAGTTCATCAGGCAGTTCCGCCGCAAAGTTGGCTTGCCCACTTAAGGCCCAGCGACCGCGCTCCTCCTCAAACGCCTGCTGTTGGCGTTGTTTAAATGCATTGATTGCCGTGGCATTATCGGCAAGAAACTGCTGATATTGAGACAGGTTTAAGCTGGTTTCCTCGATGCGGGGACGATAGCGGCCGAGGGGAAAGTCCTCGCGGAGCCCCTGCAACTCTTCATGGCTAACTTCATGAAAACGGATTTGATCAAAAAACCGCAACAACCATTGTTTGCCATCAGTAAAACTGTCGGTCTGTCGGAAGCGGTTCCACATTTGAATGGTGCGCCCAACAAATTGATAGCCACCCGGTCCTTCCATGCCGTAAACGCAAAGATAGGCCCCGCCTATGCCCACCGCATTTTCCGGCGTCCAGGTACGTGCCGGATTATATTTTGTCGTCACCAGGCGATGCCGGGGATCCATCGGGGTAGCGACTGGTGCGCCCAGGTAAACGTCGCCCAAACCCAATACCAGATAGCTGGCATCAAAAACAATTTTCTTGACCTCGTCGACAGAGCCAAGGCCGTTGATGCGGCGGATAAATTCAATATTACTTGGACACCAGGGTGCGTCGGCGCGCACTGACTGGCTGTAGCGTGCTATCGCAAGCTGTGTTGACGGATCGTCCCATGACAGTGGCAGGTGGACGATACGACTGGGCACCTCCATGTTGCCAATCGATCCGAGTGCCTGTTCAGCCTCCTGTAGCAGGACTAGCAGGGTCTGCTGAGAGATGAGTTCACTGTCGTAATGCACCTGCAGAGAGCGAATACCCGGCGTTAAATCGATAATTCCGGGACTGTCGCGGGCACTCAACCAGTCCATCAGCGCCTGGATCCGAAAGCGCAGGGCAATATCGAGCGCCAACGGCCCGTACTCAACGAGCAGATTGCTATCCCCCGCCTGTCGGTAACATATTGCAGGACTATCATTGCGGGCGTCAGCCTGGTCCAGGATGCACGATGTGTCCAACCGCGCGCGTGACACGGTGGCACTCTTACGGGGTTTATCCACAATAAGCGGCGCAAGTCGGCTTATCACAGCTTCCTGGGCCAGTCGCGCAGCTTCGGCCTGCTCGGTTTCGACCTGGACAAAGTGCAGCTTATCACCGGGTTTAAGCTGACCGATTTTCCATAAATCAGCCTTGATAACCGTTGCCGGACAAACGAAGCCGCCGAGGCTCGGCCCATCAGGGCCGAGGATAATGGGCATGTCACCGGTAAAATCAATCGCGCCGATAGCGTAAGCGTTGTCATGGATGTTGGACGGGTGCAATCCCGCTTCACCGCC
>JBFJZC010000184.1:0-6205 GCA_041622295.1 Porticoccaceae bacterium | reverse complement strand
TCCCTTGCTGATTTCGATGTAGTAGCCATGCACTCGGTTGTAACCAACCTTGAGCGAGGTGATACCCGTCTCGAGCTTTTCCTTTTTTTCAAGATCTACCAGGTAGTCGCCAGCATTGCTGCTAATCGCGCGCAGTTCATCAAGCTCGCCGTCATAGCCCTGTGCAATAACACCGCCGTCCCGTATGACGACGGGCGGGTTGTCGTGCAGGGCGCGGCTCAGCAACGCGACCTGTTCAGGAAATAAACTGATAGCGTCCTTAAGTTGCTGGCTTAATGTGGAACTAAAGCCTGATAGCGCTGTTTGCAGCTGCGGGAGTGTCGCGAGAGACTCCCTTAATCGAATAAGGTCCCTCGGGCGTGCTGAGCGCAGCGCCAGCCGCGCGAGAATGCGCTCCATGTCGCCAATACTTCCGAGTATGGTGTGTAGCCCTTCGTACTGGTAATTGATCTGGAGTTCGGCAATGGTTTGCTGGCGCTGCGTGAGCATACTCCGGTCGCGCAAGGGCCGGGTCAGCCAGCGCTGTAAGAGTCGACCACCCATGGCATTGGCGGTGTTATCCATAACCGCCAGCAAAGTATGGTTGCGGTCGTTATGGGCATTGCTGTCTATTTCCAGATTGCGCCGTGTGGCTGCATCCAGGATGACACTGTCGTCACTGTTGTCATGGTGAATACTGCGGATGTGAGGCAGTGCTGTGCGCTGTGTTTCGGTCGCATAATTGAGCAGGCAGCCAGCGGCCTGCACCCCGAAAACCAGGTCCTCGCAACCAAAGCTGGCCAGATCGACGACGTCGAACTGTCGACACAGGTTTTTTCGTGCGGAGTCGAGATCGAATTCCCAGTCAGGTCGCACTCGTAGGCCCTGGAAGTGGTTGCAGCATCCAGATTCGGCCAGTTGTTCTGTCACCAACAGTTCGGCGGGCCTCAGTCTTTGCAGTTCACCGAGTAATGCGTCGAGGCAATCGACCTCCAGCACATTAAAACGGCCGCTGCTGATATCGAGCGAGGCTATACCGAATGCCCTGGTAGACGTATCGCCGCCTGGAGTATGGAGGTTCGCGGCCACCACCGCGACGAGAAGGTTATCCCGATGCTCATCAAGCAAGGCTTCGTCGCTCACGGTGCCTGGCGTGACGATGCGAGTAACCTGGCGCTCTACAGGCCCCTTGCTGGTCGCTGGGTCACCGATTTGCTCGCAGATGGCGATAGATTCGCCCATACGCACCAGTCTGGCCAGATAGTTTTCTGCGGCGTGGTGAGGTACCCCAGCCATCGGAATAGGCTGGCCGGAAGATTTGCCCCTTGATGTCAGCGTTACGTCGAGTAACCGTGCGGCTTTTTTTGCATCGTCAAAAAAAAGTTCGTAGAAATCGCCCATGCGGTAGAACAGCAGCATGTCGGGATGATTCGCCTTGATGCGCAGGTATTGCTGCATCATTGGCGTATGTGAACTGTGCGCGCCTGGGCCGTTGGTCATGGGGGAGGGGAGCGTTACCGTCGATGCTATAAAGCGGGGAATTCTACGGCAATACCAGATACTAAAAAACCGTCTTGCAGTCCCCGTCCCGGTGTTTTACTTTACGGGATGGCGCCAGCTGCCCGTGGGTTCTGCCCCGCGTCATCTAGTAGAGCCCTGTGCGGGCATCATGACGGCTGTAGTGTGCCGACCTGGACTGGCGGATATTGGTTTGATCGGTGATTGGCCGAACAGTATTAGACGGCGGTTGGCTCGGTGGCCTTCAGGCTAACAAGCGGTGTGTTTCGAGGCAGAGGCCGCCGACTTAAATACTGTATGACTGTACAGTGTGTCAGGATTGCGATAAGCTGCTTTCACGACAGCAATAGTGCTATTTTTTGGCAAGCTGAGCGGTTACTGATCAGCATGGGCGGGTGATGTGTCCGCGGCGTGATAGGACGACAAAGAGTAAACATCAACAATACATATCAATACATATTAGAGGTGCATTCGATGGATCCTAACAAGGAAAAAGCATTACAGGCGGCACTTAGCCAAATCGAAAAACAGTTTGGCAAGGGCACTGTTATGCGTATGGGCGACAGGGAGCACGTTGCCATGCCGAGTATTTCGACCGGCTCATTAGGTCTTGATATCGCCCTCGGCATCGGCGGCTTGCCAAAGGGGCGCGTGGTGGAGATTTATGGCCCCGAGTCTTCTGGTAAAACTACCCTCACGCTATCCGTCATTGCGCAGGCTCAAAAACGCGGTGGGACCTGCGCTTTTATCGATGCCGAACATGCCCTCGATCCAATCTACGCAGAAAAACTAGGTGTCAATGTTGATGATCTCATGCTGTCGCAACCGGATACCGGTGAGCAGGCCCTGGAAGTGACTGACATGCTGGTGCGATCCGGCGCGATTGATGTGCTGGTGGTCGACTCCGTTGCCGCGTTAACGCCTCGGGCTGAAATCGAAGGCGAGATGGGCGATACCCACGTTGGTTTGCAGGCCAGGTTAATGTCGCAGGCGCTACGTAAGCTCACCGGCAATATCAAGAATTCCAATTGCCTGGTCATTTTTATCAACCAGATTCGTATGAAAATTGGCGTTATGTTTGGCAGTCCCGAGACGACCACGGGAGGCAATGCGCTAAAGTTTTATGCCTCGGTCAGACTAGATATACGCCGGATCGGTGCAGTCAAGGAAGGGGAGGAAGTAGTAGGTAACGAAACGCGTGTCAAGGTTGTCAAGAATAAGGTGGCGCCGCCGTTTCGGCAGGCGGAATTCCAGATTCTGTACGGTTCAGGTATAAATCGCTACGGCGAGATCATCGACCTGGGTGTCAAGTGCGGTTTGATTGAAAAAGCGGGCGCGTGGTACTCCTGTAACGGTGAGAAAATCGGTCAGGGCAAGGCCAACGCCAGTGAGTACCTGGCGGATCATGAGGACCTTGCTGCAGAAATCGAAGCCGGAATTCGCCAGCAGCTGTTGGGTGATCTACCCAGGCCTGTCGTCGTGGAACAAGAACCTGACGCCATGGAAAGCTAGGCGAGACATGCCGTTCAACCTTTAATGTCAGGCCTCTTGGGTTCATCATTAACGGGCTTACACAAGGCAGGTTAACTTATGGATGCCTATCAGGAACTGATTACTACGCTAGCACTGGTTATGGGCGTTGGCTGGGCGAGTGGCATCAACCTTTACGCCGCCGTGGCTGTGCTGGGGTTTGCCGGCATCAGTGGCAACCTGGAACTGCCGCCGGATTTACAAATTCTGCAAGACCCCCTGGTCATTGGCCTGGCCTGCCTTATGTATGTGGTGGAGTTCTTTGCTGACAAGATCCCTGGGGTTGATACCGGCTGGGATACGCTGCACACATTTATTCGTATACCTGCCGGTGTGTTGCTGGCCGCTGGTGCGGTCGGGGATGTTACGCCCGCGTTACAGATTGGCGCTGGTCTGGTCGGTGGCACTATGGCTGCGGGCAGTCATTTCACCAAAGCATCATCGCGGCTGTTGATAAACACCAGCCCCGAGCCTTTTTCAAATTGGGGCGCTTCAGTCAGTGAGGATCTGCTGGTCTTTGGTGGTATGTGGGCGATGCTTAACCACCCCTGGTTGTTTGTGGGTCTGATGGTGATTTTTATTGTTGTGGTCATCTGGTTGTTGCCAAAAATCTGGCGCTTATTATGTGCCGTCCTGCGGCGGGCTGGGCAGTGGTTGGGGCTGGTAAAAAAACCCGAAAATTCGTCAGTCGCGCCACCGATTGCGCCACAGGCTGTGCCGCAACCTATGCTGCCCTCATCGGGCGGTAGTTCACAGGATCGGTCTCCCCCTTAGGCGCAGTCGTGACAGCCTCGTCAGACCTGGATATAACGTCGGCAACACTGCGCATCAAGGCCATGGATTTTCTCGCGCGACGCGAATATTCATATCAGGAGCTGGCCGCCAGGCTGGTGACAAAATACGCATTAACCGCAGACCAGCTACCGTTGTTAGACGCGATGCTGGATGCCCTGGTAAACGATGGTCTTTTATCCGATCGGCGGTTTGCGGAAAGCCTGGTGCAGGTGCGTATTCGTCGGGGGCAAGGTCCGCGGCGTATCATCCAGGAACTCCGTGAGCGCGGTATAGGCAGCGAGTTGGCAGCGGCAGCGTTGCAGACTGCCGATACCGACTGGTCTCAGCTGGCCAGGGACGTAGCCAAAAAAAAATTTGGTACTGAAGCGGCGACGGATGTCAGGCAGCAGGTCAGGCGCAGACGCTTCCTGCAGTACAGAGGGTTTGATGCTGAACAAATCAATTTCGCCCTCGATCCCTGACCCCACGTTGTGATGTTGAATCCCGCTTATCCAGACTGTGAATCAGGAGCGAGGACGCCGAGAAAGTAGTCGACCATACGTTTTTCAACCCAGCTATCAAGCAAGTGGTTTTCCATAAAGCCACAATGTCCGCCATCGTCCAGTAATTCAATCTGTAGCTCCGCAGAGGCGTTAATCTTTGCAATATCGACGGCGGGAATAATGGGGTCGTTGCGAGTGGCCACCAGTAGTGTGGGAGTTCTGAGTTTTGCCAGTCGATTGCCGGTCAGAGCATAGGCCGCAAAGTAGTTGTCTGGCGTTCCGCAGGGGGTGTGATCGGGTATGAAAAAGCGATTGATATCGGCCAGGGTCCTGCATTTTTTTAACTGCGCGTGGTAGGCGAGGTCAGGATAATAGACCAGTTTTGTCTGTAGCGACGCGCGCCATTTTCTGAAAAAGTAAGCGTGATAAAGCGAGTAAGGGTTTTCCAGAATCCGCATTGTATGGGCGGGATCGGTCGCCGGGCAAATTCCCATGGCGGCTGTCAGGTTAAGTGCGAGCCCCGAGTCTGCCGCGATGCGCAGCGCAAAATTACCACCCAGAGAAAAGCCCGCCAGAAAGCATGCGGGTGGTGAATGGACGGCAGTTATGGCGCGAACAGCATTGGTTACCTCATCGGTGAGTGTCGCGTTGAACAACGCCCTGTTCAAGTGAAGACTGGGGCCGTGATCCCGCAGGTTGAGCCGAAAGACGTCGAATCCGGCAGCGACTAAGGTGCTGGTTGCGGTCATTACGTAAGTAGACTCAAAACTGCCTTCCCATCCGTGGAGGAGAATGACCAACCCCCGATTAACTGGACGGGATGACGTTGATTGTTCAAGACGCTGTGCTTGGCCGAGATGAATTGGCACTGGCCGGTTAAATGCGCCGAGCAGGCGTACACCCTGCCCACAGTCAATTAACTGGATCTCGGTGGCATTAGCCACCCCCTGAATTTTTTGACGGAACAACTTTTTGCGCGGCCAGGCGCTGTTCAGGATTGTCTGAAGATGGCCGTTGCGCAGAGGCAGCGAGGGCGCAAACCCTGTAGATTGAGTAAGCCTCGAAACGTTGTGCAGCATGTATGCCCCTGCTGGTTGATGTATCTGGTGTGTGAAAGTCAGGGTTATCGATGTGCTGGTTTATTGCAATTGATATTTATTTCGGACCCCGTTCATTTCAGTTTCGGTTTATTGTCGTTCGGGTTCGGCTTAGAATGGCGGTCCCATATACCGCAGGGGCAACCATGAGGCTGCTGGTCTTTAGTCTTGTATTGATGAGTTTTCACGTTAGCGCCTTGCAACTTAGGGGAGCCTGGGAGCCGGGGGGGATGATTATTGGGCAAGCGGAGCCCGACGCCAGGGTTTATCTTGGCAAGCGCCGTTTAGCGCTGAGCCCCGAGGGCCGTTTTGTTTTCGGTCTGGATCGCGATGTCAAAGGCACAGTCCAGCTGAAAGTCGTCAGGGGTAATGAGGAGCAGGTGTTTGACTACCCTGTGGCAGCGCGCAAATATGATATCCAGCGTGTCGACGGTGTGCCGGAGGGAACGGTCAATCCGCCGCCGGAGGTGCTGGAACGGATAGGCAGGGAGGCTGCACTGGTTGCGGCGGCTCGTAAGGGTGTTGATCGCAGAGAGGATTTTTTACAGGGATTCGTGAAGCCTCTGGAAGGCCCCATTACCGGCGTTTACGGCAGCCAGAGAGTGTATAACGGTGTACCCAAAAACCCCCATTATGGCCTGGATATTGCGCGCCCGACCGGAACGCTCGTGCAGGCGCCAGCGCCGGGCATCGTCAAACTGGTACATCCAGATATGTATTTTTCTGGCGGAACGCTAATTATCGATCACGGCTACGGGATATCGTCGACATTTATTCACCTGAGCGAAATTCTCGTGGCCAGGG
>JBFJZC010000183.1:0-6269 GCA_041622295.1 Porticoccaceae bacterium | reverse complement strand
GAGAACACCGGCGACGCCCATATGTCGGCGACTTTGCGCGACAAGGCGGGATCATAGCAATATTTAATAAGCCCTTCAATTAAAAGAATAAACTGTTTGAAATTGATAGAATGCCGCCGACCTTGAGAGATCTCTAAAAATGGCTGATATTGAATCACCAGGCACCGCTGTGCAATTGCTCACAATAAGCGCGGATCAATCCGGCCAACGCATCGACAATTTTCTGTTGACGCGCTTAAAAGGTGTGCCGAAATCGAGGATTTATCGTCTGCTCCGCAAGGGTGAGGTACGAGTAAATAAAGGTCGGATCGGGCCGGACTACCGTTTGTCGGCCGACGATGTGATACGAATCCCTCCTCTGCGACTCGCACAACGGACACGTCATGTGCCGGGTTCAGGGCTTCGCGAATCACTGGACGGTAGTATCCTTTATGAAGACGACTGCTGCCTGGTACTCAATAAGCCGTCGGGGCTTGCTGTGCATGGTGGTAGCGGCATTAACCTGGGTGTGATAGAGGCACTGCGGGCGATGAGGTCGGGAGAGCGGCGTCTCGAGTTGGTGCACAGGCTGGATCGAGATACGTCAGGGTGCCTGTTGGTTGCTAAAACCCGCGCGGCCCTCAGAAACTTACAGGATCAAATGCGTGAGCGGGTGGTGGAAAAGCGATATCTGGCGCTGGTTCGCGGCGCCTGGTCGCGGGATGTCCGCGAAATCAATGCACCGCTACAGAAAAACACCTTGCAGTCCGGTGAGCGCGTGGTGCGAGCCGATAAGGATGGCAAGCGCGCGCTAACCCGATTTCGTTTGCTTCAGCGCTATGCAAAAGCCAGTCTGGTTGAAGCAGAGCTGGACACTGGGCGAACCCATCAAATCCGCGTGCATTGTTTACTTGCCGGTCATCCGCTGGCAGGTGATGTTAAATACGGTGATGCAGTTTTCAATAAGTCGTTGCGCAGCGCCGGTTTGCAGCGACTGTTTCTTCATGCCCGTGAGATCAGCTTCACTTCGCCCGTCAACGATCAGGTAATCAGCATATCCGCACCGCTTCCTGGGGAATTGCAGTCGGTATTGGAGCAGTTGTAATGTCTGAAACTGTGATACCTGAAGTTGTAACGCCGGCGATGTTGATTTTCGACTGGGATGGCACGTTATGTGATTCATTACATCGCATCGCCCACTGCCTGCAGCTAGCCGCAGATGATGTCGGTTTGCCTGTGCCGACCGTCGAAGAAGCCAAAGACATTATTGGTTTAGGGTTGTACGAGGCCCTTGCCCAGCTATTTCCTGGTATCGAGAATGGCGCAATTCAGGTGTTGCGTAACAGTTATGCGGAGCATTTTCGGCGCGTCGACCAAACTCCGTCGCCTCTGTTTGCTGATGTTGAGCGCACCTTGATGGATTTGCGCGATCAGGGCTACGTATTGACGGTGGCCACTGGCAAGAGTCGTGCCGGGCTTGATCGGGTGCTTCAGGCAATGGGCATGAAGAATTTCTTCCACAGTACGCGGTGTGCGGATGAAACCGCATCGAAACCAGACCCGCTGATGTTGCAGTCGCTGCTAGAGGAACATGGGCTGCCAGCTCAGCAGGCCATTATGGTCGGTGACACGACTTTCGATATGGAGATGGCGCAGCGTGCGGGTGTACCGAGAATTGCGGTCAGTTACGGCGCCCATTCTCTGGAGCGGCTGGCCATGTACGACCCTCTGGCATGTATTGATGCATTTAGTGTTTTTAAAAAAATAATAAAAACAATAAGATAGAAAGTTAATCTAATCTATTTTATTTTATTTAATATATTGTAGCTTTGTTCGGCGAGTAGTTGGCGAAGTTTGATCAGCGGTAAGCCGATAATCGCAGTGGGGTCGTCGCTACTGATTTGATCAAATAGTGTGATACCCAGGCCTTCAGCCATGAAACTTCCGGTACAGTTATAAGGCTGCTCAATTCGCAGATAGCGTTCGATTTCGTTATCTGACATCTGGCGAAAGCGCACAGTCGTTTGGGTAAGCGCTGTTTGTGAAGCTTTACTCCGGCTGTTGTATACGCAGACAGCAGTGAAAAACTGTACTGTTTGCCCCGAAAATCGCTGTAACTGCGAGACCGCGTTTTGGTGGTTTCCGGGTTTGCTTAGCTGGTGATCAGCGAAACACGCTACCTGGTCAGAGCCTATGATAAGGTGGTCAGCAAAGGTCTCCTGAAGGGCTTGAGCCTTTGCTTCTGCTAACCGCAATGCGGTATCGGTCGGTGTTTCAGCAGGGCGTGGTGTTTCATCTATAGAGGGTGACCGCCATACGAATGGCACTCTGAACCTGGTTAGTAGTTCTCGTCTGTAGCGCGATGAAGAGGCCAAAGCGAGCTGCATAATAGGGTGTCCTTGTTTGTGGGTTATTAATGACGCCAGTTTACCGCCTAACAGCGAGTATTTTTCTTTGACAGATCAATATCATATCCCTAGAATTGCGCGCCTATGACTACGGCCCGGCACCGCAAAGTGTTACCGCAGTGGGTGGATCCCCTGAAATTGGCTGGGCAGGAGGCTGCTCTTAGCGGCGTCATTCCATCGGAAAAAATGACACGCCTTGTAGAGGCTGTAGCGTCTGTGGGCGGACCCGTGCAGGTGTCGCTGCAGTTTTTTCGTGACGAATCCGGGTATCGAGTAGCTACTGGTGATGTTGCCGTGCAGCTAGAGCTGGTTTGTCAGCGTTGTTTGCAGGGTATTAACACGACGATAGCGCTGGCGGTACAGTGGGCCATTGTTGCAGATGAGGAGCAGGTTCAATCACTACCGAAGCAATACGACCCCTGGCTGGTTGCTGAAGAGGGTGGGAACTTGCACAGTATAGTCGAGGAGGACTTGCTGCTTGCGCTACCCATTGTGGCATTTCATGAGCCAGATCAATGTGACGCTGAGATAGGTTATTCGTCCGGCGAATTGGAACCTGTTAAGAAACCCGGACCGTTCGAAATATTGCAGAACTTGCAATTCAAAAAGTAGTAGCGGATCTGGCCGCTGCCAGGTTTGCTAGCGTTAGCGGGGGGAAGTTACTGGCTGCGGACCAAGGATTCGCAAGCCTGTTAGGCGGCAAGCGTCTAACGATCATCAGAGCAAGTGAATGACAAACAATTGAGTCGGCTCGGCGATAACGCCAGGTCGACACCACTGGAGGAAACAGTAATGGCGGTACAAAAAAGTCGCAAAACTCGCTCAAGACGCGGTATGCGTCGCTCGCACGATGCATTGGGTGGTGGCGCTACGCTGTCAATCGATGATGTCAGTGGTGAAAAGCATTTACGCCACCACGTTACGGCCGACGGGTTTTACCGGGGTCGTAAAGTAGTCGAGACAGGCGCCAACAGCTAGTCACGTTTTGGCTCGACAACTGAACCTCGCCGTCGATGCGATGGGTGGGGACGGGGGGCCTGCAGTCATTGTTCCCGCAGCAATTCGATTTCTGGATGAGCATCCAGACGTCGAATTGCTGTTGCTTGGTCTCCAGGAAAAACTGCTAGAGTATTTCCCAAACAATGATCCAACGAGCATTGCGCGGTGTCGCGTGCAATTCTGTTCTCAGGTCGTGACAGATAACGAACAGCCGTCGTCAGCCCTGCGGCACAAGCGGGATTCGTCGATGTGGCTGGCGCTCCAGGCCGTCGCTCAGGGACAAGCAGATGCCTGCGTGAGTAGTGGCAATACTGGTGCTTTGATGGCCATGGGTTTGAAGCATCTAGGGGTTAATGCAGGGCTCGACCGACCAGCTATTTGCACAGCCTTGCCTGCGAGAACGGGGGGCTGTTACCTTCTTGATCTTGGCGCCAATGTGGATTGCAGTCCAAAACAGCTGCATCAGTTTGCTCTGATGGCCACGGCGATGGTGAGCGGCCTGGACGGTCTGGCAAAGCCGACGGTAGGTCTTCTCAACATCGGTGTGGAAGCGAGCAAGGGGAACAGGCTTGTTAAAGAAGCTGCCGAACTGCTGAGTAATGACAACGCCCTAAATTATCGCGGTTATCTGGAGGCTGATGAGATACTTGATGGCCGCATGAATATTGTCGTGTGTGATGGTTTTGTAGGCAATATCGCGTTAAAAGCCACTGAGGGCGTGGCCCGGAATGTGGTTGAGAGATTGACTACACTGCACAATAAATTGATGCATGATGTCACCGCGAAAAACTTATCGGGTCTGTTAGATGGTCTACGTAACGCGCTTGATCCCGCAAGCTACAACGGTGCAATCCTGCTTGGGCTTAACCGCGTAGTGATTAAAAGTCATGGCAATACCGATGAGCAGGGATTCTGTCGGGCGCTTGAACGGGCAGCAAGAGCGGTTATGACGGACGTCCCGGGCCTCGTCGCGGACAATATGAATAACTATAATCGTGCGCAGAATTAGTACTACCAATTAGTCTCCAGGTGGATTGGAATTTCTATGTCTTTAAACCAAAGTTTGGCGTTCGTATTTCCCGGCCAGGGTTCCCAGAAAATTGGCATGCTGGCTGATATGGCGGCGGTCTATCCCGCCATTGAACAGACCTTTGCCGAAGCGGCACAGGTATTGGGCTATGACTTGTGGGATATGGTGCAAAATGGCGATGAAGACAGTATAAATCTCACGGAACGCACCCAGCCGATTCTGTTAACGGCCAGCATAGCCCTGTGGCGAATCTGGCAACAAAACGGGGGGGCTCAGCCAGCAGTATTGGCTGGGCATAGCCTTGGTGAATGGTCTGCGCTGGTCTGCGCTGATGTTGTTGATTTTGCCGATGCTGTCAATATTGTTCGCCTGCGTGGCGCGTACATGCAAGAAGCTGTTGCTCCGGGGCAGGGCGCAATGGCGGCAATCATAGGGCTTGATGATGACAGCATCGCCAGCTGTTGTGAGCGGGCTGGTCTGGGTGAAGAAGTGGCGGCGGTTAACTTTAATGCGCCAGGTCAGGTCGTGATAGCGGGCGTAGCCAGCGCCGTAGATCGAGCCATTGTGTTATGTAAGGAAGCTGGTGCAAAGCGGGCGATGCCCCTGGCGGTCAGCGCGCCATTTCATACCCGGATGATGAAGCCAGCCGCAGATAAGTTGGCAGTGGATCTTCGCCAGGTGACCTTCAATCCACCTCGGATTCCGATCGTGCACAACGTTCATGGCCGGCTAGAGGCCAATCCCGACACTATTCGCGAGCTGATGCTTGAACAAATTTACAGTTCAGTGCGGTGGGTCGATTGCGTACAGCAGCTGGTACGACTCGGTGCCCGGAAAACAGTTGAGTGCGGACCGGGCAAGGTCTTATGTGGCTTGAATAAGCGCATAGAAAAAAGTTTGCAGACCTTGTCTACAGACAGCTTGAGCAGTCTTGATGAAGCGCTTGGCGCAACATAGACAACCATACAGTTGAGGTGAGGTAGGTATGAGTTTCAATGGAAAAGTCGCGCTGGTAACTGGCGCCAGCAGAGGTATTGGAGCAGCGATTGCAGATGCGCTGGGAGCCGCCGGGGCAGTGGTAATTGGTACGGCGACAACAGAGGCCGGTGCGGATCGTATTAGCCAGCGGTTTAGCGATAAGGCCATCCAGGGCAGGGGCCTGCGCCTGGATGTGGCTGACGCCGATGATATCGTGGCAGCGGTGCAGGCCATTAATGATGAATTCGGCGCGCCACTGATTCTGATTAACAATGCCGGTATCACCAGAGATAACCTGTTGATGCGGATGAAAGAGGAGGAGTGGTCAGCCGTGCTGGACACCAATCTCACGGGAATCTTCAGGCTCAGTAAGGCATGCGTTAAGGGTATGACTAAAGCGCGATGGGGCCGAATTATCAATATCAGTTCGGTCGTGGGTTCCATGGGCAATGCGGGACAGTCGAACTATGCGGCCACCAAAGCCGGGGTGGCCGGGTTTGGTCGCTCACTTGCCAAGGAGATAGGCTCGCGCAGTATCACGGTTAACACGGTAGCACCTGGTTTTATCGATACGGATATGACTCGCGAACTGAGTGACAGCAGCCGTGAAGCGATGCTGGCTAACATACCCCTGGCGCGTTTTGGACTGCCCGAGGAAATTGCAGCCGTGGTGGCATTTCTTGCTGGCGACGGCGGTGCTTATATTACCGGTGAGACGATCGAAGTAAACGGTGGTATGTATATGAACTGAACGTTAAACAGGGGCGTAATTTCGAAGGCGACGAAAGCGGTTACGGAAATGAAAAATTCAGGTAAAATGCGCCACCGAGTTAGCGCCCGTTTGGTGTAACCTTGCAAAGACCGGCTGGTCATAG
>JBFJZC010000182.1:0-6271 GCA_041622295.1 Porticoccaceae bacterium | reverse complement strand
TATCCTCTGTCAGCGTTTCGGGCCATGAACAAGGCAGCGGAAACCGTTTATGCCAGCATTTTGGCGCAGGGCGATCAGCAAGCGGTGGTCGATGCCATGCAAACCCGGATGGAGTTGTACAACTACCTGGGTTATCACCAATACGAGCAGAAACTTGACGAGTTGTTTGCCCAGGGCAAAAACAAGTAAGTTAAAGCAGATCAGTTGAAAATAAGCAGGAAGGAATTAAGTTATGGCGACAAAAGTACTTTCAGGAGCCGGTTTGCGCGGACAGGTTGCAGGAAAAACCGCTCTCTCAACCGTAGGTAAGGAAGGTTCCGGTTTAACCTACCGGGGTTACGATGTTAAAGATCTTGCCGAAAATTGCGTTTTTGAAGAAGTAGCATACCTGGTTTTAAAAGGCTCCCTGCCTACGCAAGCGCAACTCGACACCTATCGCAAAACCTTGACAGGTCTGCGCGACCTGCCACAGGCGTTGAAAGACGTGCTTGAGCGCATTCCCGCCGCAGCACATCCAATGGACGTACTGCGTACCGGTTGCTCCTTTCTTGGCAACCTCGAGACCGAGACCGATTTCAGTCAGCAGGAAGCCATGACTGACCGCCTGCTTGCGGTTTTCCCGTCGATTATTTGCTACTGGTATCGCTTCAGCCACGACGGCGTCAAAATTGAGACGGCAACTGACGACACCTCCATCGGTGGCCATTTCCTGCACATGCTCCGTGGCGAGAAGCCAAATGCGCTACACGAACGCGTTATGAATGTGTCGCTTATCCTTTATGCGGAGCACGAGTTTAATGCATCGACCTTTACTGCCCGCGTCTGTGCCTCAACCCTGTCAGATCTGCACTCCTGCGTTACCGCTGCCATCGGCAGCTTGCGCGGGCCGCTCCACGGTGGTGCTAATGAAGCGGCAATGGAGATGATCGAAGGCTTTACCAGCCCCGATCACGCCGAACAGGAAATGCTCGCCATGTTGGCCCGCAAAGACAAGATTATGGGCTTCGGTCACGCAATCTATGCAGAATGTGACCCGCGTAATGCCATTATCAAGGAGTGGTCAGAAAAACTTGCCGCCGATGTCGGTGATACAGTGCTTTACCCGGTATCGGTTCGCTGTGAAGAAGTTATGTGGCGCGAAAAGAAACTCTTCTGTAACGCCGACTTCTTTCACGCCTCGGCTTATCACTTTATGGCTATCCCGACCAAGCTGTTCACACCGATTTTTGTCATGTCACGTTTGACCGGTTGGGCTGCCCACGTATTTGAGCAGCGTGCGGATAACCGCATTATTCGTCCCAGCGCAGAATATACAGGCCCGGAAATACGTCCTGTGCCGCCGATCGCGCAGCGCTGATTTGCTAGCGGGGAGGCGCTAAAGCTGTTTCTCCCCGCTTGACCTGCGTCTGGTCAGCGCCTGTAGAGCGCAACCTTTTTGATACCCAGCTTTCCATACATCATCAGAGAAGTTTTCAACGTTATGAACAGTGAATACCGCAAACACTTACCGGGTACCCAGCTAGATTTTTTTGATACCCAGGCTGCGGTCGATGCGATTGAGCCCGGCGCTTACGCCAAATTGCCCTATACCTCTCGCGTGCATGCCGAAAACCTGGTGCGGCGCTGCGACCCCGCGCTGCTGACCGATGCCCTCAAGCAGCTTATCGAACGCAAGCAGGAACTGGACTTCCCCTGGTATCCCGCGCGCGTGGTGTGCCATGACATTCTCGGCCAGACGGCACTGGTTGACCTCGCCGGTCTGCGGGACGCTATTGCTGAAAAAGGTGGCGATCCGTCGGAAGTGAATCCGGTGGTGCCAACTCAGCTGATTGTCGATCACTCGTTGGCGGTGGAGCATGCGGGTTTTGAAAAAGACGCCTTTGAACTTAACCGCGCCATTGAAGACCGCCGTAACGACGATCGTTTCCACTTTATTAACTGGACCAAAAAAGCCTTCAAAAACGTTGATGTGATTCAACCGGGTAACGGCATCATGCACCAGATCAACCTGGAGAAGATGTCGCCGGTGATTCAGGTGCTCGACGGCGTGGCTTTTCCCGATACGCTCGTCGGTACCGACAGCCATACGCCCCACGTCGATGCTCTGGGTGTGATCGCCATCGGTGTCGGTGGTCTGGAAGCTGAAAACGTGATGCTCGGTCGCGCCTCCTACATGCGCCTGCCGGATATCATTGGCGTCGAACTGACTGGCAAGCCACAACCGGGTATTACCGCGACGGATATCGTGCTGGCGCTAACCGAGTTCCTCCGTAACGCCAAGGTGGTGTCGTCTTACCTTGAATTCTTTGGTGAAGGTGCGGCGCGTTTGAGTATCGGTGATCGTGCGACTATCTCTAATATGACGCCAGAATTTGGTGCCACTGCGGCGATGTTCTATATCGACCAGCAGACCATCGACTATCTCACGCTCACTGGCCGCGATGTCGAGCAGGTCAAACTGGTTGAACTTTATGCGAAAGAAACGGGCCTCTGGGCCGACAGCCTGAAGACCGCCGAGTATGAGCGGGTGCTGAGTTTCGATCTATCCTCTGTCGTGCGTACCATCGCTGGCCCGTCCAATCCCCACGCCAGGGTACCCACGTCGGAGCTGGCAGCGCGTGGTATTTCCGGCGTTGTTGAGAACGAAACCGGATTGATGCCTGATGGCGCCGTGATTATCGCCGCCATCACCAGCTGTACCAACACCAGCAACCCGCGCAATGTGGTGGCTGCCGGGCTCATTGCTCGCAATGCCAACAGGCTCGGTCTGACCCGCAAGCCCTGGGTGAAGTCTTCCTTTGCGCCAGGCTCAAAGGTTGCTCAGCTTTATCTGGAAGACGCCGGTTTGTTGCCAGAGCTGGAAAAACTTGGTTTCGGTATTGTCGGCTTCGCCTGCACCACCTGTAATGGCATGAGCGGGGCACTTGATCCCGTTATCCAGAAGGAAGTGATCGACCGGGACCTCTACGCCACTGCGGTATTGTCTGGCAACCGCAATTTTGACGGTCGTATCCATCCCTACGCGAAACAGGCCTTTCTGGCGTCACCGCCACTGGTGGTGGCTTATGCGATCGCCGGCACTATCCGCTTTGATATTGAGAAAGACGTCCTGGGAACAGATCAGGCAGGCCAGCCGATTACCCTGAAAGATATCTGGCCCAGCGATGAAGAGATTGACGCCATCGTCAAAGCCAGCGTCAAGCCCGAGCAGTTCCGTGAAATCTACATCCCCATGTTTGAAGTGAAGGACGACGACGGCGTGAAGGTCAGCCCCCTCTATGACTGGCGACCGCAGACCACCTACATTCGTCGCCCGCCCTACTGGGAAGGCGCATTGGCGGGCGTGCGTACCCTACAGGGCATGCGCCCGTTGGCGGTGCTCGGTGACAACATCACCACCGATCATCTGTCACCGTCGAATGCGATCATGGCGTCAAGCGCGGCTGGCGAATACCTGACGAAGATGGGCCTGCCGGAGGTGGACTTCAATTCCTACGCCACCCATCGCGGTGATCACCTCACCGCCCAGCGCGCGACGTTTGCCAACCCGAAACTCCTCAACGAAATGGTTCAGGAGGGCGGCAAGGTCAAGCAGGGCTCACTGGCCCGTATCGAGCCAGAGGGTAAGGTGACCCGCATGTGGGAAGCCATCGAGACCTATATGGAACGCAAACAGCCGCTGATTATTATTGCCGGCGCCGATTACGGGCAGGGCTCATCGCGAGACTGGGCGGCAAAAGGTGTGCGGCTGGCGGGTGTGGAAGCCATTGTCGCTGAAGGCTTTGAACGCATCCATCGCACCAACCTGGTGGGTATGGGCGTGTTGCCGCTGGAATTTAAGGCCGGTGAAAACCGCCATACCTACGCCATCGATGGCACCGAAACGTACGACGTGATTGGTGAGCCAACACCCCGCGCCGCGCTGACGCTGGTGATTACCCGCACTGACGGTGAGCGTGTGGAAGTACCGGTGACCTGTCGCCTTGATACCGCCGAAGAAGTTTCCGTGTATGAAGCGGGCGGCGTCCTACAGCGCTTTGCGCAGGATTTCCTGGAATCGCGAGCAACGGCTTGATCACCGGGTTTTATTCGTTGGCTAGCGCAAGGCGAATCGCTGAGCGCTGTCGCATTTAGTTTAAGTAAGGACCTTATTGACATGGCGCACGTCCCCCAGATAAAAATCCCCGCCACCTATATGCGGGGCGGCACCAGTAAAGGTGTCTTCTTCAGTCGGCAGGATCTCCCGGCGGCCGCCCAGGTTCCGGGTGCGGCGCGAGATGCATTGTTGTTGCGTGTTATCGGTAGCCCCGATCCCTACGGCAAGCAGACCGATGGCATGGGTGGGGCGACTTCGTCCACCAGCAAGACAGTGATTTTGTCCAGGAGCAGTCAGCCAGACCACGATGTCGACTATCTCTTTGGCCAGGTGGCCATCGACAAAGCCTTTGTCGACTGGAGCGGCAACTGCGGTAACCTGTCGGCAGCGGTCGGCCCCTTCGCCATCAGCAATGGCCTGGTTGACCCCAGCTGCGTCCCTGAGGATGGCATAGCCACCGTGCGTATCTGGCAGGCCAATATCGGTAAGACAATTATTGCCTACGTGCCGATGAGCAAGGGCGCAGTGCAGGAAACCGGCGATTTCGAACTCGACGGCGTGACCTTCCCCGCTGCGGAAGTGCAGCTGGATTTTGTCGACCCTGCCGATGCGGAGGGCGCCATGTTTCCCACTGGCCACGTGGTCGACGACCTCGAAGTGCCCGCTGATATTGTCAAAGGCGGTAGCATTAAAGCCACGATGATCAATGCGGGCATCCCCACCATCTTCGTCAATGCGGCAGACCTCGGCTACACCGGCGCGGAGTTACAGGACGACATTAACGGCGACGACAGGGCCCTGGCCATGTTTGAAACCATTCGCGCTTACGGTGCGGTGCGCATGGGCCTGATCAAGAATATTGAAGAAGCCGCGGGTCGCCAGCACACACCCAAGGTGGCTTTTGTGGCGCCGCCATGTGACTACGTGTCATCCAGCGGTAAAGATGTCACCGTGGCGGACATAGATCTACAGGTGCGGGCCCTGTCCATGGGCAAACTTCATCACGCCATGATGGGTACGGCAGCCGTTGCTATCGGCACTGCCGCTGCGATTCCGGGCACCCTGGTGAACCTCGCCGCAGGCGATGCTGAACGCAAGGCGGTGCGCTTCGGCCACCCTTCGGGAACACTGCGAGTAGGCGCTGAAGCCAGCCTGATCAACGGCGAATGGGCCGTGACGAAAGCGAGCATGAGCCGTAGCGCCCGCGTGTTGATGGAAGGCTGGGTACGTGTGCCAGGGGATGCGTTCTGAAAGGACGACTCTAGCGGAGGAGAGTATTAATCACAGGCGTCTGGAACCCTTTGATGACTCGCTTTGATTCTGCTTTTGGTTACGGACCGGCAGTTATTCGAGAACCGCAGCTAAACGCATACACATTCGTACAATTAACTCTGGGGATATTATGACAACGCAGAAGGCGAAAATTATTTATACCATTACGGACGAAGCGCCAGCACTGGCCACCTACTCCTTGTTGCCCATCATCAAGGCATTTACCACAGCTGCAGGGGTAGACGTCGAAACCCGTGATATTTCCCTTGCTGCGCGCATACTCAGCAGTTTTCCGGGGCGACTGAGTGACAGTCAAAAATTACCTGACGCACTTAAAGAGCTGGGTGAACTCACTCAGGACCCTAACGCCAATATCATCAAGCTACCCAATATCAGCGCCTCGATACCGCAGTTACAGGCTGCTATTGCCGAACTTCAGGCCAAGGGTTATGACATTCCGGGCTATCCGGAAAGCCCTCAAAATGAAACGGAAAAGGCGATATATGATGCCTACGCAAGGGTGTTGGGTAGTGCGGTCAATCCGGTTCTGCGCGAGGGCAATTCTGATCGTCGCGCGCCAGCTGCGGTGAAGCAATACGCCCGCACTCATCCTCATCCGATGGGCAAATGGAGTCAGGCGTCCAGAACCCATGTCGCCCACATGCGCAGTGGCGATTTCTACGCCAGCGACATTTCCTGCACCATGGATAAGGCGACCAGGCTAAAAATTGAGTTTGTCGGGAAAGATGGCAAAACCACCGTACTAAAAGAAGTCCCCGTTCAGGACGCTGAAATTGTTAGCGCACAGTTTATGAGTGTCAGGGCGTTGCGCACGTTTCTCGATGAGGAGATGGAAGGGGCCAGAAAAGCCGGTCTGTTGTTCTCCCTGCATTTAAAAGCCAC
>JBFJZC010000181.1:0-6279 GCA_041622295.1 Porticoccaceae bacterium | reverse complement strand
TATTGAACAGGCCCGAAACCATAACGATATTATTGCGCTGTTCGCCCTGTTTAACAGCATTGGTGTCGACTCACCACTTAACTTCTGGATCGATCAGGATGCCAGGGACTCGACACAATATATCGCTTACATCAGTCAATCCGGACTCGGCCTCCCTGACCGCGATTATTACTTTGACGATACTGAACGGGGAAAAGAAATCCTGGTTCAGTATCGAGCATTTATCACGAAACTCTTGACGCTTGCTGGAAGCACCGAGCCAGAACAGGCAGCGGCACGGATTATCGACCTTGAGATGCGGCTCGCCGAACACCACTGGACCAATGTCCGCAATCGCGACAGCGAACTCACCTACAACAAGTACAGCGCCGAGCAACTGACGAAAACGCTTAGCGACTATAATTTCGCACAATATATGAGCGGCACCGGTATTGATGCCCAGCCCAACTATATCGTCCGCCAGCCTTCCTACATCGCCGCCCTGAATGATTTAGTGACCACCGTTGATCTGCGTAGCTGGCAGGATTACCTGCGTTTTAATGTGCTGGTAAGTTTTGCGCCCTACCTGCCTAAAACGTTTGAACAAGCTCATTTTGATTTTTACAACACCGTGTTGAGCGGACAACCCGAACAACAGGTGCGTTGGAAACTGGCCATTAATTCAATCAACGAAAACATGGGCGAGTTGCTTGGACAGCTTTATGTGGCCAGATACTTCCCACCGGAGGCCAAAGCCCGCATGACCAAACTGGTAGACAATTTGATCACTGCCTACCGCTCATCAATCATGGAACTCGACTGGATGGGTCCCGAAACCAGGGAAAAAGCACTCATTAAGCTGGATCAATTCACGCCGAAAATTGGTTACCCCGACAAGTGGAAGGACTACTCCAACCTAATTCTTACAGATACCGACCTGGCGGGTAATATAAAGCGGGCACGTATGTTTAACCACTACCTGGAGATCGACAAACTCGGTAGAGCCGTTGATCGCAGCGAATGGTTTATGGCACCACAAAAAGTAAACGCCTATTACAACCCTGGTATGAATGAAATCGTTTTTCCGGCGGCCATACTACAACCACCATTTTTCAACATCGAGGCTGATGACGCCGTTAATTATGGCGCTATCGGCGGTGTTATTGGGCATGAAATAGGCCACGGCTTTGATGACCAGGGCAGTAAATATAATGGCGAAGGCAATCTCCAGAACTGGTGGACAGAAGAGGATCGCAAAAGCTTCGAGCAAAGAACTGGCCAGCTGATCAGGCAGTATGCCGCGTACGAAGTCCTACCCGGGCTGTTCATAAACGGTGACCTGACGCTGGGCGAAAATATCGGCGACCTCGGCGGCGTCAGCATTGCGCTTAAAGCGTACCAATTGTCTCTTGGCGGCAAACCGGCTCCGAAAATTGACGGCTTTACCGGGGAACAACGCGTCTTTCTGGGTTGGGCGCAGGCGTGGAGAGTCAAGCTCCGCCCGAAACTGGCAGAACGACTTGTTAAGACTGATCCGCATTCACCACCTGAATATCGGGTTAACGGTGTGTTACCAAATATTGATGCATTCTATACGGCCTTTGACGTAAAGCCGGAGGACGCACTGTACCAACCACCCGAGCAGCGCGTAAAAATCTGGTAACCCTACGAGACCAGTAGCAAACTGGGCGTCATCCCCTCGCGGATCTTATCGAGGACTGCGGGAGCTTTGTTGTGTGCCTCACACCTTTCAGGAGCTATCGCCAAGACCTGTCGCCGATACTTGTCGCGCCCATCTATCAGACTGCTGTCTGAATCTGGCCAGGCCCCTTTAATTGGCGTCAAATCCCTTACAGGGTGATTCTGAGCAACTCGACAAAAATACTCCGTGGCATGCCGACAAAATACCGGTCCTGGCCAAAACCGAAATCGGCACGGTCCGCGTAATCCCGATCAGCGATATTCACCACCCGCAAGCCCACCTGCCATTGTCGCTCGAACTGCCAGTTGATGCGGAAATTCAGCAAATTGTGTCCGGGGTAACTGTGTTCATTTTCCGGATCAGTGTAGTAGCCGCCAAGGTGCACCCACTCAAGCTCGACACGACTTTCAGGCGCAAAATACCTGCCCAACTGCGCGCTGCCCATGTGGCGAGGCGCGGTATCGATATCGTTGCCGCGGATATCGAGGGCGTTGCCAGCACCGGCACTATGGTCCGTGCTGGCGTAGCGGTGCCTCGCATAACTGGCGTTGACGTTGAGATACCACGAATCACTCGGGGTCCAGCTTATGGCCATATCAATACCGCGATGTGAGGTACTGGCACCGCTGATATTGCGTCGCTCAGCGTCCTCAAAAATGACATGATCCTTAGCCATGCGGTAAACGGCAAGGCTGTAACCCACGGACTTAGTACTGCCACGGACACCCAGCTCCACGCTATCGAGGGTCTCGGAATCCAGATCCGCACTTTTCTGCCCCTGTTGTAAACGGTACAACTCCGTCGTCTGTGGTGCTCGATAACCTCGCGCCAGATTGACAAAAACACTGTGCCGGGCCGTGAACTCATGAACACCCCCTAACTGCCAGGAGGCATTACTAAAACTGTCAGTATTGTCATCGGGTCTGCTAAAACGACAGATGACGACGCCCTGCGCGCAGGCCGATGCGCCACCTGCCCTGTTGTCGTAGTCGTAACTTAACCACTCCTGGCGGACACCAGCAGACACTTGCGTCGCTTCGCTAACCTGCCATTGCACTTGCGCAAAAGGCGCCAATACCTGCGCTGCCACCGTATAGTCGTAATGAACCCCGGCGGGAATCGATGAGCTAAATGCCTGAGACTGAATCTCCCGCAGGTCGCCCTGGGTGTACTCGCCATCCAGGCCGAGATGCATAGTCAGCTGCTGATTAAGACGATGCTGCACCCCGCTTTGCCAGCCTGCGCTCCAGTGGCTGTTATTTTCAACCGGCTGCCAGGGCACAAAGTGCATAAGAAACTGCATTTCGGTATTCCGCACGTAGGGGGTAATGACCCAGTGCGTAACATCGTCCTCCGCATATTCAAAACGGGTATGCAGGCGCTGGGATTGGACGTCCCGATAAGCTTCGGGATTGGGGTTTTCACGTTTCCTGGCGCTATCTCTGTAAGCATGTTCCCCGGTAATGAAACCCGCAGTTTCCTGGTTCAAATTGGTCATTGATGCCACCGTTACCGCTGTCAGATGGCCAATAGCCCAGTCGTAACGGAACTTGAGTTTTTGTTGATCAAACCCCGCAGCATCCTTGTAACCCTTATCCCGCACACCGTTAAAACCCATGTACCCATGATCGATAACCAGGCCAATATCCGAGCGGTAGTAATCATTACTGCCGACCTCAATTGCGCTTGTCCAGCCCGGGTGATCGCCCGGAGACGGGCTGACAACATTGATCACGCCATGCATGGCATTTGAGCCATAGAGTACGGACTGCGGCCCCGCAAGCACCTCTATCGCACTGCCCGTACCACCGACAAACTCGCTACCCGCCTCTAGCAGCTGGTTGACGTTGCAAAATCCGGCAGCGCGCAACGCTATACCATCTTCCGCCATTAAAAATGCGCCGCAGGCCCCTGCGCCTGTCAGGACCGGGGAACGGATGGCGGAGAGATGTTCCTGACCATTGCCACGACTGATCCACACCCCCGGTGCCCGCACCAATGCCTCAGCAAGGTGCTGATGTCTGATAAATGCCAGATCTTCGCCACTCAAAACGTGAATAGTTCCGAGCCATCGCGATACTCTCTGGTCGGTACGACTGCCCTGGACAACGATTTCGCTAAGCGATGAACTGGACGATTGCTCAGGCTGGTGAGACGGGGATGGTTCGACAGGCTGGTCAGCAGGCTTTGCGGCGACTGAGGACTGTACTGGTAACGCAAAAACGTAGCCCCGCCCGCACCATAGACCTAAGGCGTTGACCAGGACTCCAGTACAAATTATCGCCAGACAGGCAGTTCGACAACGAACCAATAGCTCCGTAACCCGGTACGGAGCGACGTCAGGCTTCCTGATCGCAAAGCTGCTGGGCTTCGCGCACATCAAGCGTGCCCTCATAAATAGCTCTGCCGGTGATGGCGCCGAGAATACCCTCTTTGGCAACACCATTGAGCGCCCGAATATCATCGAGGTTGGATATGCCACCTGACGCAATCACCGGTATCGACGATGCCTGGGCCATAGCCACAGTCGCCGCCACGTTGACGCCCTGCATCATACCGTCGCGATCAATGTCCGTATAAACGATGGCGCTCACACCATCGTTTTCAAAACGCCGGGCCAGATCGCTGGCTCGAACATCGCTTACCGTCGCCCAGCCGTCGGTTGCAACCAGGCCATTTTTGGCATCGATGCCAACAATGATATGACCCGCAAACTCCGCGCACATATCGGTGACAAATTGCGGATCCTCCACGGCTCGCGTGCCGATGATCACATAGTCCACACCGGCCTTCAGATAGGCCTCAATCGTTTCAGGGCTGCGAATGCCACCACCTATCTGAATCGGCAAATCCGGATACTTTGCCGCTATCGCCTTAACCACTTCACCGTTAATCGGTGCGCCCGCGAAAGCGCCATTGAGATCCACCAGGTGCAGGCGTCGTGCACCTGCTGCAACCCAACGCCCAGCCACGCTAACAGGGTCATCAGAAAATACTGTACTGTCTTCCATACGACCCTGGCGAAGCCGTACACACTGGCCGTCCTTGAGGTCAATAGCTGGGATAATTAACATTAGATAAACTCTTTATCATTTTGATATTATTGTATTTTTATAAAAAATACAGGCTTGTTTACTATTTCTCACCATCCCAACCGACAAAATTCCTGAGTAACTGTAAGCCTGCGGTATGGCTTTTTTCCGGATGAAATTGCACAGCAAACAGGTTGCCCCGGGTTAATGCCGCTGCGAATTGCTTGCCGTAGTCACAGGTACCCGCAACCAGTGATTGATCGACAACTTCAACGTAGTAGCTATGCACAAAGTAAAACCTTGTACCCTGCTCAATGCCCTGCCACATGGGATGATCGATGGTTTGTTGAACACGGTTCCAGCCCATATGGGGAACCTTAAGACGCTCCTCGTCGTCCGTCTGCAGCTCGGCACCGAAATAGCGCACCTGACCGGGCAACAGATCGAGGCAATCGACACCGTTATTTTCTTCGCTATGGGTCATCAGCGCCTGCATGCCCACACAAATCGCCAGCACGGGTTTTTCAGCAATTGCCTTGGCGAGGGCTTCATCAAAACCGGCGCGATGAATTTCCGCCATACAGTCACGGATAGCGCCAACCCCTGGGAATACCACCTTGTCGGCACGATCAACCTCCATGGGATCAGCGGTGACGATAATGTGACTGTCTGGGGCAACGTGCTCCAATGCCTTGGCAGCGGAATGCAGGTTGCCCATACCATAGTCGAGGATGGTAATACGATTGCGGAAATCACTCATATATTTGATCCGTGGTTGCTTAGAGTTGCCCTGCTAGCCACATAAAAGACTGTAACCTGCCTGGCACAGACGACACTTACCTTCAACGCAGGCCTTCGACGCAGGCCTTCGACGAGAACCTTTATAGAGAACCCTTGGTCGACGGTGTCGCATTGCCCATCCGTGCATCTGCGCTTACCGCCATGCGCAGCGCTCGGCCGAAAGCCTTGAATATCGTCTCCACCTGGTGGTGCGTGTTCTCACCGCGCAAATTATCGATATGCAAGGTGACGCCGGCATGGTTAACAAAACCCTGAAAGAACTCAAAAACCAGGTCAACATCAAAGTCACCGACGCGAGCGCGTGTAAACGCCACGTTTTTAACCAGCCCCGGACGCCCCGAGAAATCAATCACGACCCGTGACAAGGCCTCATCAAGGGGTACATAAGCGTGGCCATAACGATAAATACCTTTTTTGTCGCCCAGCGCTTTATGGATCGCCTGACCTAGCGTGATACCAATGTCTTCAACCGAGTGGTGATCATCGATGTGTGTGTCACCGCTGGCCTTAACCGACAGATCAACCAGCCCATGCCGGGCGATCTGGTCGAGCATGTGCTCAAGAAATGGCACGCCGGTATCAAATTCAGTTTGCCCGGTACCGTCAAGATTGACGGTTACAGTGATCTGAGTTTCCAGCGTGTCGCGACTTACCGTTGCTTTGCGCTCGGCCATGGTATTCTCCCGTTTTGCCGCGCCGAGCTTCACAGCCCCTGCGGCAAGAGCGCGCTATTATACGGGCGTGCTCGACACCCTGCCACAGCTA